>VBOS01000034.1 GCA_005893185.1 Candidatus Eiseniibacteriota bacterium | reverse complement strand
GATCGGCGTCCGCCTGCCGGCCGAGCCGCAGCAGCGCGACCCCGAGCGTATCGAGCTGCGCGGGATCGCTGGCGTGCCCGGCGGTGTCGTGCACGGCAAAGCGCAGCGTCAGCTCGGCCTGCTGATACGAGGGATCGGGGCGCAGCCATTCCGCTCCCGCTGTTCCGGCGGCCGTGAGCAGCAGGAGAGGCACGCAGCGGTGCGGTTGCGGTCTCCCGCGCGCAGCCGTGCGCACGACTCCGGTCACGGAACACTAAGAATCGAGGAACCTGCGGGCCGCGCGCAGCAACACCTCGGCGCCGATCTCGAGGCTCGCCTCGTCCACGTCGAAGCGCGGGTGATGGTGGTCCCAGGTCAGGCCCTTCTCACGGTTGCGCGACCCGACCGCGATGAAGCATCCCGGCACGCGGGCGAGGAACGCCGAGAAATCCTCGCCGCCCATGGTGCGCACGCCGTCCACCACGTTCGCCTCGCCGACCACGTCGACCGCGGCTGCGCGCGCGAGCGCGGCCATCCCGGCATCGTTCACGGTGGGCCGGTTGCAGCGCTGGTAACGGATCTCGACGCGGCAGCCCAGCGCCTCACACACGCCGCGCACGACGCGCTCGAAGCGGTCCGGCAGCCCGGCCCACACCGTGGGGTCGAAGACCCGCACCGTGCCGTTCAGCCAGGCGCTCTCGGGAATGATGTTGAAAGCGCTGCCGGCCTTGAGCTGGGTGACGCTCACGACCACGGACTCGAGCGGGCTCACGTTGCGGCTGGCGATGGTCTGGAGCGCCGTCACGACGTGCGCGAGGCACACGACCGGATCCACGCCGAGGTGCGGCATGGCGGCGTGCGCGCCCTTGCCGGTCACGGTCACCGTGAACTCGTCCACAGCCGCCATCATGGGCCCGGGCGTCACGCCGATCGTGCCGAGGTCGAGGTCCTGCCACACGTGGATCCCGAACGCGGCATCGGGCTTGGGGGCTTCGAGCACGCCGTCCTTGATCATGGCCTCGGCTCCGCCGCCGGTCTCCTCGGCGGGCTGGAAGCACAGCTTGACCGCGCCCCGCAGCGTGTCGCGCTCGCGCGCGAAGCGCCGCGCGAGGGCGAGCAGGACCGAGGTGTGGCAGTCGTGGCCGCATGCGTGCATCTTTCCCGGCGTCTGCGAGCGGTAAGGGACGGCGTTCTCCTCCTGGATCGGGAGCGCGTCCATGTCGGCGCGCAGCAGCACCGTCCTCCCGGCGCGCGCGCCGCGCACGGTGGCGAGCACGCCGGTGCGGCCGACGCCTGTGCGCATCTCGAGCCCGAGCGCCTTCAGCTTCTCCGCCACCAGCGCGGAGGTGCGCTGTTCCTCGAAGGCCAGCTCGGGATGGGCGTGCAGGTCGCGGCGCGTCGCGACCATCTCCTCGACGTCAGCAGCTGTGAACGATGACGTCGCCGTCTTCATGAGCGCCCCCCGGTTGCGTGTTCCATGCGGTCCGTCCAAATCCCGGGCATCGTAGCACGGCTCCGGTCGGCGCCGGAGCCCGCCGCACAACTGAGCATCCGGGGCGCGTCGCAGGAAAACACAGCGGCCGGGCTCCCCTGGGGGCCCGGCCGCTGACGAATCGCCTGCTGCTACTTCTTCGTCGTGTCGGGCGGCGCCGGGGTCGGCGGGGCGGGTGTCTCGCCCTGCTGCAGCAGGTGGCGCCGCTGGCTCTCGCGCTAGAGCACTTCCTTGTTGATCACAACGAACTCCACGCGGCGGTTCTTCGCCATGTTGAGCGCGGAAGAGTTGGGCGCAATCGGCTTCGTCGGGCCATAGCCCTTGACCGTGTACTGGCTCGGCTGCAGTGTCGAGAACTTCCCGGTCAGGTAGCTCAGCACGGCGTTGGCACGCGCCTCGCTCAGCGCCTGGTTCTTCGCGGGCTGGCCGCGAGAGTCGGTATGGCCGCCGACTTCGATCTTGAGCCCCGGCCACTTCACCAGCACCTGGCCCACGATATCGAGCACCGGATACGACTCGGGCGCGATGTTTGCCTTCCCGGTCTCGAAGTTCACGTTCTGGAGCCTCATCATGCCGGTGTCGAGCAGCTCGGTCTCGCGCTCGATCACCTCGATCGGGCATCCGTCCGTGCTCACCTGCGTGCCGTGCGGCGTATCCGGGCAGCGGTCGAGGCCATCGCACACGCCGTCGCCATCGCTGTCCTTCGGGCAGCCGGTGTCGTTCACGACGCAGCCTTTCATCGTGCCCGGGCACTTGTCGATCCCGTTCGGCACCCCGTCGCCGTCGTCGTCGCTCGGGCATCCATTCAAGTCCACCGTGGCGCCCTTCGGCGTGTCGGCGCACTGGTCGACGCCGTCGCACACTCCGTCGCCGTCCTGGTCGGTGGGGCAGCCCGCGGAGTTCACGGTGCAACCCTTCGGTGTTCCGGGGCACTGGTCGAGCCCGTCGAACACCTTGTCGCCGTCGCTGTCGAGCGGGCAGCCGTTCTCGTCCACCTTGGCGCCCAGCGGCGTGCTTGCCGCCACCGAGCACGAGGTTCTGCGTCTTCTGGAGGGCCTTGATGCCCGGGATCCACATGATGTCGCGCGCCTCGAGCCGCAGTCCCACCGCGTCGCTGAGCCAGACGAGGAATCCGCCGCCGAACTCCAGGTTGCCCTGGGGGAGCGGCGTGATGCCCCGAGTCGTGCCGGTCTTGAGCACGAACTGCGAGTATCCGCCTCCGGCGAAGACGAAGGGGCTCGTATAGCGTCCGGACCACGGCGAGAACATCAGGTTCCCGGATAGGTGCCAGTAGTCCACGTCGCGCCCGCCGAGCGTGTCGAGCCCCGCGGGGGTGTTGGCGTTCGCCGCGTTGAACAGCGAGCCCGTTGCGTTCTCCTTGGTGGGCGAGAACCCGCCTGCGGCCTCGATGCCCAGCCAGGAGTTGTACTGGTAGCCGAGCCGCCCGCCCGCGTACGCGATGTCGGTGAGGGGGTAGAGCTGCGGGTATCTGAAGTTCCCGTCCCACATCGTGAAGCCGCCGAAGGGCGTGACGGTGAAATGCCGGCCGAGCGGCTCGGCGATCGCGACGTGCGCCCCGAGCAGCGCGACCGCGGTCAAAAGCGCGTGACGGAGACGCGCATGCATTGGAACCTCCTTGTTTGCCGTGTTCCGGCCGTCGCGAGCGACGAGCCTGCGCCGTCCGTGACGGAATCGCGAGCGGACGATAGTCGCGCGCTACGGACGGTGCAACACCCGGGGGCGGGGCAGGCGGGTGACGACCGGCCTGCCGCCGGAGCGAACGCAGTCCAGATTTGAATCGGCAGGTCCGGGCCGCGGCATTAGGGGACTAAGGCGGGATCGGTGCGGCCCTGCGAAGCAGGCAGATCCACCTCCGGCCGCGCATCGCCTCAGAACGTGGCCTGGAGCTTCAGGACGCCCTTGTCGTGCGGGATCCCGAGAACCCGCGCGACCTCGTAGTGCTCGGGGTCGAGCTCGATCCCCTCGTTGCCCTCGACGCTCACGCGCCCGAAGCGAGCGATCAAGCCGACGTAGGCCCGCGACTCGACGCGTGTGCCCCACGTGAAGTAGGGCTGGTAGCCGGACTTGGCGATGCCGACCCGGTCGTGCATCCCGCCCGCCCGCACCACGAGCGTGCGCGTCGCGATCCATCGCACGTCGAGCTGGAGCAAACGATCGATTCCGTCGAACGTGCCGGGCCCCAAAGGTGGGCCCCAGGTCTCGTTGCGCGACTGGTAGATCCACCGCAGGTCCGCGCCGACCCGCGACCCGAACCCCCGCCCCAATGCGGCCTCGGTCTGCCACTGGCGGCGCCAGTTGTCATTCGGGCCGGCCGAGAAATCCACCGGCTGGCTGGTGCTGCGCGCCTGCTGGTTCCAGCTGCGCAGCTCCCATGTGAAGCCGAGGAGCGTGGCCTCGACGGAGGCCGTGCCCAGCGTGCCCCACAGGGTGGCCTCGTGCTCGAGCCCGATGTTGCCATCGACCAGCTTGGTGGAGGGCGTGAGGTACTGCCCTGAGATCTCGGCCCGCCATGTGTCGCCGCGTCCGCGCAGCCTGAGCGCCGGCTCGTACGGGTGGCGCAGATAGGGCTCGGATTCATTGCCCACCCGCGTCTGGCGCCACGCCCACAAGTTGTTGAACATGTCCTCCACGGTGAAGACCACCCGCGCGTCGAACGATGTGGTGTCGGCGCCGGTCTGCCAGATGAACGCGAAATCCTGACGGCTCTTGTCGAAGAACGGACGGAACATCGCTCCCGCCGTGCCGACCCGCGTGGGGAACAGGAACGAGAAGTCGATGTACTCGAAAGATGAGATGTCGCTCACCGACTGGCGCAGGTCCACGCCGAGATGAGAGCTCCGGCCGAGCGTGGAGAGCACCTTCATGTCGGTGAGGATCATCCATTGTCCGGAGGTCAGGCAGGCCTGCGATGTGCGGATGCCCTGAGGCGCGCGCTCCCACTCGTCGCGCCACATGCGCGGAGGGCGGCCCAGGACGTGGTCGAGCAGGCTCTCGTCGTCCTCCTCCTGGGACACGGTGTGGAAGGTCGAGAACTCCTCGGTCCCGGCCCGCGCCTGCGCCGCGACGAGCAGCGCAAAGGCGGCGAGCCAGCGAGCGAGGCCTCGAGCGCTCATCCCGCCCGGCCGGCGGCCGCGCGGGCGTCCTTCGCGAGCGCCTCGCTCACGCGCTCGACGAATGCCCGCGCGCGACGCGTGATCTCGTCGAAGCGTCCGGCGGCTGCGAGCGCGGGATCGGCGAGCGCCGCGCCCAGACCGAGAACGGTACGGTGTTCTCGAGATTCGTGCCGCCCGCCGCCAGCATCGGGACGTCCGGCAGCGGGTCGCGGATGACCTGGATGTACGCGGGCCCGCCCACCACGCCCACCGGATACACCTTGATCACGTGAGCGCCGGCCGCGCGCGCGGCCAGGATCTCGTGGGTGGTGTAGGCGCCGGGGCAGTACATCACGCCGGCGTCGAGCGCCACGCGCGCCACCTCGAGCGAGAGGTTGGGCGCGACGATGAAGCGCGCGCCCGCTGCGATCGCCTGTGCGGCCTGCGCAGCCGTGAGAACTGTGCCCGCGCCCACCACCAGATCCGCGCGGCCGGCCAGGTCGGCCATCACACGCGGCGCATCCGGCACGGTGAACGTGATCTCGACCAGCGGGATGCCGCCCTTCGCGACCGCCAGGGCCGCGGACAGCGCGGCCGAGGGCGTTGGCGCGCGGATCACGGAGATCAGGCGCTGTTCGCGCAGCCTCTCGAGAGCGAGCGGGGTCTTCATCGAACCGGGGTTCCTTCCCACACTCTAATCCATCGGCGGGTGGCCGTCGCGGCTGGAGCGCGTCCTGCCCGGTCCGATTCGCCGCTCAGAAACGCCGGCTCAGCGTCAGCTCGATCCGCGTGCCCCCCGGCCAGCCGCCCGGCTTGGCACCGCCGGGCGCGGCGTCCGCCGCTGCCTGTGAATTGCCGGATTCGACCGGGGCCGGCGGCGTACGGAACGCCCTCGCGAACACGAACTGCTCGAGCGCGAGCCCGCCTTCCATCCCGCCCAGGCGAAGGGCTCCGCCGAGCGAAACGGAGGCAAGCTGCGCGCGACGCACCCCGAGCGCGTCCACGCGGTCGTCGGTCTTGCCGAACGCCAGGAACACGGGTCGCCACGACTCCGCGGACGCATCGGGCTCGACGTCGTACCACGCAACCCCGAGCTGCGCGCGCCCCGCGGCGCCGAGTGGGCGATCGAGCCCGGCATGGAGGCGATGCCATTGTGCTTCTGCGGTCACGCGCCCGATCCCCTCAAGCCCAGCAGATCGACGAGCGTGGACGTGAAGGGCCAGGTCTCGAGCACGAGCCGCGCCCGGCCCCGGGCCCGGGCCCGCTCCGCATCCACCACCCAGCGCGCGCCGCCGCGCGCGTGCGCCTCCACGGCGAACAGGTAGGACTCGAGATCGGCGCGCGCGTAGCTGAGCCGCCCGAAGCGCTCGCCGCCCCACACAGCATCGCCCGCGACGTCCAGGCTGCCGCGCGTCCAGCGCGTGAGCGCGGCCAGGCCTCGCGTGATCCGGATCTCCGCCGAGGCCTGGTCCAGCGCACCGGTGCCGGTGGGCTCGATCTCGTATCTCGGCAGCGCGGTGCGCGGCGTGATCGGGGCATAACGGGTGCGCGCGACCGAGCCCTCGACCGCGATGCGGCCGCCCAGCGCGAGCCGGCCGTCGAGGCGGCGCTGCTCCGATCGCAGGTTGAGCGAGGCCGCGAGC
>VBOS01000339.1 GCA_005893185.1 Candidatus Eiseniibacteriota bacterium | reverse complement strand
CCATACCGTCCCCGACGCGGTGGCGAAGGAGTTGCCGGCAATCGCCAAGGCGGTGGCTCTCGTGGTCGCGACCTTCCGCGAGGGCGGGCGCCTGATCTACGTGGGCGCGGGCACGAGCGGGCGCCTCGGCGTGCTGGATGCCTCGGAGTGCCCGCCCACCTTCGGCTCCGATCCGGAGCAGGTGCAGGGCATCATCGCAGGGGGCTATCAGGCCCTGGTGCGCGCGGTCGAGGGCGCGGAGGATCGCGAGGCGGAGGGCGAGAACGCGATCCTCGAGAAGCACGTGGGGCCCAAGGACACGGTGATCGGTCTGGCCGCGAGCCGCCGCACGCCGTTCGTGGTGGCGGCACTGCGCGTGGCGCGCAGGCTCGGTGCGCGCACCGCCTACGTGACCTGCACGCCGCGCAGCGAGTTCGCGCTGGATGTGGACGTGGCGATCTGCCCGGAGGTGGGCCCGGAGGTGCTGATGGGGTCGACCCGCATGAAAGCCGGGACCGCGCAGAAGCTGGTGCTCAACATGATCACGACCGCGGCCTACGTGCGCATGGGCAAGGCCTACGAGAACATGATGGTGGACCTGATGGCGACGAGCGAGAAGCTGGTGTCGCGCTCGAAACGCACGGTGATGGCGGTGACCGGCGTTGATCTCGAGACCGCGGGCCGCGTGATCGAGCAGGCGGGGAAGAGCGTGAAGACCGCGATCGTGATGATCAAGCTCTCCTGCACGCGCGCCGAGGCCGAGGCGCGTCTCGCGCGCGCGGGCGGCTTCGTGCGGGAAGCGCTCCGGGACGAGGGGTGAGTGCGGGGGACGGGGCCCGCTAGAGCAGGCGGTGGAAGTCTTCTGGAGTCAGCTCGCAGTCCCGAAGGATCTTGGACATCAGACCGGGACCCAACGTCTCGCCCGCATGGACGGGGACCACGGTTGTCCGCCCATCTGCGTGACGCAGGAAGTGGTGACTTCCCTTGATGCGTGCGGTCTCGAAGCCCACCTTGGTGAGGGCGGCCACGGCTTCTTTCCCCGTGCAGCGGGGCAGCCGCGTCATGCCGCCACGATGATCCGCTGCACTCCCACGAAGTCGAGACCCTCGACGGGTTCGACCCCCGCCTCGAGGCAAACCTCGATCGCCTCCCGGACCCGGTTCACGAGATCGTCCAAGGACTTCGCCTGCGTGTGACAGCCAGGCAGGGCCGGGACGGACGCAACGTAGTACCCCTCGCTGTCCCGTTCGATCACGACACTGAACTCTCTTGCCATGCAGGTAGCGCCTCCCCAACCGGGTATATCGGCCGACTCCACGATCAATCGTGATGTTAGCACGCCGCACCGGTGCCGGGCATCACACACATCGCCTTTCCCAGAATGTCGGGCAGAAGTCCCTGAGCCGATCCTGGGGGCGGCCCTCACGCATTGCAGCCACCGCGCGCCGCATGTCATCTTTCGCGAGTCATGGACGACCGCCCGCGCTTCGCACTCGCTCGCCGCCTGCGGGCCACAGCCATTCCGCTCCTGACGCTCGCGCTCTCGTGCGCTCCGGCCCGGCGCGTCGAGGAGATCGCCTTCTGGCAGTTCTGGCCCGAGGAAGTCGTGGCGCCGCTGCTGCGGCAGTTCGAGCACGAGCATCCGGGCTTGCGGGTGCGCATGCGGCAGCTGGCATGGGAGAACGGGCTCGATTCCATCACGACGGCCGTGGCGGCGGGCGATCCGCCGGACCTGTGCGAGCTGGGCTCGACGTGGGTCCCACGCCTGATGACGGCGGGCTCGCTCGCCGACTGGACGCGCGATGTGCACGATCTCCAGCCGCGGCTGCGCGGCTGGGAGCTGTGCTCGATGGGCGGGCGGCACTACGGGCTGCCGTGGGTGATGGGCACGCGGGCGCTGTTCTACAACAAGATGCTCTTCGCCCGCGCGGGTCTCGACTCGAATCGCGCGCCCGAGACCTGGGACGAGCTCTACGACGCTGCGGAGCGGATCCAGAAGCTCGGCGGTGGGATCCACGGCTACGGGGTGCAGACCGGCGAGCACGAAGTGCTGTTCAAGAAGTTCATGCCGTTCGCGTGGGGGAACGGGGGACGCGTGCTCACAGACGACCTCACCCGGCCGGATTTCGACACGGCTCGCAACCGCCAGGCGCTGGCGTTCTATCTCAAGCTGCGCGCCGTCGGAATGCTCGGCCGCCAGGACGAGCTGGATCGTGAGTTCCGGGAGGGGCGCCTCGGCTTCCAGGTCTCGGGTTCCTGGCTCTTCCGCTCGATTCCACGGGATTCACCGGGGCTCCGTTACGGCGTCGCGCTGATCCCGCGCCCGGATCCCGAGCGTGGAACGCATGCTTCGATCGCGGGCGGCGAGGTGCTCGTGAGCTTCACGGGCGCGAAGCACCGGGCGGCTTCGCTCGCGCTCGCGCGCTTCCTGGTGCGTCCGGAGAACGCGCTGGCGCTGGCGCAGGCATCGATGAGCGTGCCGGCGACGGTCGGAGCGGACACCAGCCGGTACTACCGCGAGCGCCCCGAGCAGCAGGTCATGATCCGCCAGCTCGAGACGGCAGTGCCCACGCCCAACCACCCCGCGTGGGTCGAGATGGAGGCGGTCATCGAGGACGAAGTGGATCAAGCGCTGCACGACCGCAAGACCGCTGCGCAGGCGGTGGCCGACGCGCACAAGAGACTGGCCGGGCTCGCGGAGAAGCGATAGCGATGGCGGCCGTAGGGAAGAAGGGCGCCGGGTCGAAGCGGCGCGGGCGCGTGGAGCGGGCGCCGGCGAAGCGCCGGCTCGAAGCGCTGGCGACCGCACCCGCCCGGTCGGCGGGGCGCGCAGAGACCCCGCTCCCTTCCGCGCCGATGCGATCGCAGGCGACGGATGCCCGCGACGCGCTCGCGCTCCTGCGCGGCTATCGCGCGCTCAACGAGCGACTGGTGGTCGGGCTCATGACCGGAACCTCAGCGGACGCCGTGGATGCTGCGCTCGTGCGCATGCGTGGGCTCGGGCCCGAGACCCGGCATACGCTCGTCGCCTATCGCGAGACGCCGCTCGAAGCGCCGCTGAGGCGCGAGATCCTCGAGGTGGCGGCCGCAGCTACGCTTTCGCCCGAGCGCCTGATGCGGCTCGATGCCGCGCTCGGCGAGCGC
>VBOS01000336.1 GCA_005893185.1 Candidatus Eiseniibacteriota bacterium | reverse complement strand
GAGGCGCGCATGCCGCCATCGACCCGGCGCCGGGCTCGCCAGCGCCTCGTGGATCGGGGGCACGTCGTCGAGCACCCGGTAGAGCCCGCCTTCCGGAGATCCGTCGGCGGCGCGCCCGCCGTCGGTCAGGTACTCCATGCTCGAGAGCGCCTTGCCGCCGAGGTCGGCGAACGCCATGCGCTTGCGCAGCTCGGCCAGCATGCGGATCGCGACCGCGCGATGCGCGTCGCCGCGGGCCGCGAGGTTCACGAGCGCGCGCTCGGCGAAGGCGCGGTAGTCGTCGAAGCTCATGGTGCGCATGTGCTCGAGCGCGACCTCGATCAGCTCGCTCGCGGCAGCTGGCAGCGGCGCGTCCGGCCCGAACGGGCGCGATGCGAAGGCCGCCGCCGCAGCCGGCCCCGCCCCGCCCGACTCGGCGCCGCGCTGGGCTTCGCGGGAGAGCGCCTGCTCGAGCTGCGCCAAGTGCTCCTCCATCAGCTCCTTCCATGGCGGCGAGGCCCGCCGCACAGCCTCTTCCACCGATCTCGCAAGGTCGGCCTTCCGGCCCGCGCGCTCGACGCGCACTTCCTCGCCGAAACGGTTGACGAGCCCGATCGATCCGCTGCCGGGGACCGTGAAAGCCTCGAACACCCCGCCGTAGTCCCCGCGGCCCGGGTTGCCGCCGGGGCGCATGTTGAAGCGCAGATCGGCGGCCGCGTCCCCGATCACGCCCTGGTCGTGCAGCCGCCGCAGCATGACGTCCGCGATCTTGGCCTCGCTCCCGTTCGCGACCGCCTGGACTCCGCCCGCGGCTGTGTCGCGCGTCACGATGATCTCGTGCGGGCGCAGGAACTTGATGTCCATGTTCTCGCGGAAGCCCACGAGGCGGCGAGCGGCCGGCGGTGCCGGCCCGAGCGCGGGCGCGGGCGCTCCGCCGCCGGCCGCGGCCGCTGCCCCCGCCGGCACCACCGGCCGCGACTCGACGATCGTGAACTTGTAGGGACCGGTGGGCGTGAGCTGCACGTAGTTGGTCATGAGCAGCGCGAGCTTCGCCCGCCGCGGCTCGTCCATCGCTTCGAGGTCGAGCCCGGTGATCGGCGACACGATCTGGCTCGCCTCCTCGGTGCTGAGCCCCAGCACCCGGCGCGTGAAGTCCACCAGGTAGGCTGCGTACTCGGTGTCGGTGAGCGCCTTGCGCTCGTAGACCGAGTCGCCGTGGTACAGCTCGTGGCCCTCGCCCATCGAGGGATCTGCGTGCACCGCGGCCCTCCGCGTCGATTGCTGGCGACTTCGTCGGATAGCGATGGTGCATGCCCCACACGTGGGCGTAGAGCGCGGGCGTGCGGAACGTCTTCCCCTTCGTTCTCACCTCGATCCCGTTCTCGGCGCCGGGGTAGTCGGCCCAGAAGCGGTCGAAGTCGAAATACTCGGGGATGGTGTGGGTCCAGCCCGAGATCTTGATGGCCGCCAGGTCCTCGCCCATGGAGACCACGTAGCCGCGCCGCTTCGACGCGTACTTGCCGGACGGGACCGGACGCGATGCTGCGACCGTCATCGGTCCCGGCGCGTGCGTGCGGTAGTAGCGCGAGTCCAGGATGTGGGCGAGCGCCGTGAAGTACTCCTCGCGCACGTCCGCCACGAATGCCGCGAGCCGCTCGAGATCGGGATCGTCGGGCCCCGGCAGGTTCTCGAGCCCGAACTCGAGCACCTCCGGCGGAAGATCCTCGTACTTGGTGCGGCGCTGGAGCCAGTGCTCGCTCGCGAGCAGCATGCGCCCGTAGCGCCGCAGCACATCGGGGTCGAGTTCCACGAAGAAGACGTAGAAGTCGCCCGGGTTCTCGCGCAGGTTCGCGCCACGCCAGCCCTCGTCGGATGCGTAGCGCTCGCGCACCGGCACGCGGAATTGCAGGAGACGGTCGTGCACATCGATCGCCGTCAGCTCGCCGCCCGTCGCGTCCCAGTAGCGGCACCCGTCGAGGTGCGTCAGGATCTCGTGCATGGTCTCGACGCGGTCGGGCCCGATGGTGTTGAACATCAGGCAGGTCTTGTGCGCGAGCGGACCCGGCGCGAACCCCGCGAAGTCGATCCCGCCGCCGCGGTTGTTGCCGCCGTTCACCGAGAGGCGCGCCGCTTCCCAGATCGCGCTCACCGTGACCGGCTCGCTCACCGCCAGCGAGCCCACGCGGCAGGAGTCGAGCTCGGACTCGATGCGCTGCGGCTCCGCCGCGCGCCCGTTGCCCTCGGGCTCGAGCACAGCCGCGTCGTCCGCGCCCTCGGCGCGCACGGCGCTTTCGCGCGCGTAGAGCGCAGCTGCGCGCGCCCGAGCTTCGTGATCCGGCATCACCAGCAGATCGGTGCGGCCGCGGAGCTTCCGGACGTCGTCGATGAGCCGCGCAGCTTCCACGACGTTGCCGTCGGCGTCCAGCGCTCCGTGCTCGAGGTTGAGCGCGTCGATCAGCACCGCCAGCTTCACCAGGTTCAGGATCGTCCAGTTGCGGAAGCGCCGCCGCATCAGCTCGCGGTCGTTCTGCATCGTCAGCTCGTACTTGGTGGTGATCCCGCCGCGCGGGCAGTCGAGGTGGCAGTTGCCGCACTGGTTGCAGCCGAACGCCACCGCCTTGCCGATGCTGGCCTCGACCAGCCCGTCGGCGCCCGCGATCAGCACCTTCAGCATGTCCAGCTCGCCGCGCAGCCCGCCCGAAGCGAACAGCCGCGTGCCGCCGCCCGCCCCGAACGGGACGCCGTTCAAGTCGCGGATCGAGCGCAGGACGCCCGAGCCGTCGAGATCCACCTTCTCGTGCACCAGCGCGTGGTGCGTGTGGAGCATGGTGCGGAAGATGTCGGGCCAGCCCACGTGCGACGAGTCGGCGTGGTAGTTGCCCGAGCCGCCGAGCCCCGAGTCCACGAGCAGGTAGTCGACCACGAAATTCGACCACATTCCGGCGGCCACGTAGCGCGTGTAGTTGGAGCCGGTGATCTTGATCCCACAGTGGTTGTGGTAGAGGAGCCACAGCCACACCTCGGCCGGCATGTCCTCGATCGAGTAGATGTCGTGCTTGGGGTCGGGCGAGAGCGCGTCGGTCCCGACCGGGATGTTGCGCGCCTTGCTGACCGTGGGCGTCACCTTCGCGCCGCTGAGCCTTCCGCCCTTGCCGGGCTTGGCGCCCTGATTGATCTTGATCTCGACGTCGCGCACGCGCCTCAGGTCCGCGGCGTGGATGCCGAAGTGCCCGCTCGCGGCCTGCAAGCTCTCCCACTTCATGTCCTCGTCGCTGGCGAGGCGGATCGGGCCGCCCTCGCCCGAAGATGTCATCGCGAGGCCGCTGTTGCCCTCGATGCGCGCGATCAGGAAGTCCTCCGACGCAGCGCCCAGCGAGATGCTGGCGTGGCTCACCGGTCCGTGCCACACCGGCTCGCGGAAGCCGAAGCCCGAGAGCACGAGCGGCCCGCGCGGGTCGCGCTTGAGCGTGATCGCGCCATCGCGCGAGGCGCGTACGACGGTGCGCCCGGTTGCGCCCTCTCCGGGCACGGCCAGCTCGAAGCGCGTCTCGCCGGCGGCTGCGGCCCGCGCCACGAGCGTGAGCGGGGCCGCGGTCCCCAGCACGGCTGCCAGCTCAGGGCCGGCCTTGAACGTGTGCTCGAAACCGCCGCGGGCGTCGGCGTTGAACGACGCCAGCTCGGGCGCTCCGGGGCTCGCGTGCAGGCCCACGCGCGCGCCGGGCGATACCGCCCCGGGGCGCGTGAAGCCGCGCGGCACGGCGAGCGAGACGTAGTCGAGCGAGGCGGGTTTGCGGCGCAGGCGCTCGAGCGACCACGCGATCGACTCGCGCGTGAGCGCGACGCCGATGCCGTCGAGCGACAGATCCCCCATGTCGCTCGACATGAAGAAATCGTCCGCCTCCGGCATCTGCCCCGCCGCCATGCGGTAGATCACCTCGAGGAAGTCGGCGCTGAGATTGCGGTTCGAGTTCTCGAGGTGGAAGTTGGCGTTCTCGTGCGCCAGCGTACGCGCGGCGTGGACGAGCGGCAGGTCGGACTGAACCTGGAAGAGCAAAGATGAGATCTTGAAGCTCCCGCGGATCGTGGGCGGGACCGGCTCGGCCGCGACGCGCCGCTCGTTCAGTTCCCGGTTGATGCGCGCGAACTCGGGCGTGGCCAGCCGGTCGACCTCGCGAATCCACTCCTCGGTGAGGGTGATCGCCATGGTGTTGCCCGATGTCTTCTGGATGTCGTCGATCCCCATGCAGGAGAGGAAATCGAGGATGCTGTGCTGCCAGCAGGTGAGCGTGTTGAGGGCCTGGGCCTCGAGCTCGCCCGGATCGCGTTCGGAGAGCCGGGCCGTGACCGGCGCGGGATTGGCGCCGTGGAGCACGTCCACCAGCTCCGGCAGGAGCGCGAGGGAAGCGGAGTACGTCATCGCTCCGCCGTTCGCTCCGAGCAGGACGGCCTCGTAGACCGCGGCCGCGGAGGCGAGCGTGTCGCTGTCGCCGCCCGCCGAGATCAGCTGGATGCGCGCGCGCAGGAAGCGCGCCTTGAGGAACGCGTCGATCCGCGGAATCAGGCGATAGGACTTCTCCGCGCCGGAGTGGACGTGCACGGCGGCCACGCCGTCCAGACCTACCGCCTCCTCGAGCGCGCTCCAGAAGGCCGGGCGCTCGCCGGAGCGATCCGGCGCGAAATCGCCGTAGCGCAGGTACACCGAGAGCAGCGCGTTCGGGTTCGCGCCGCGCACCACGGATGCGTACGTCTCGGGCGCGTCGCTCCATTCCAGCTCCACCACGCGCACGCGCGCGATCAGGTCACGCAGCTCTTCCGACTCGGCTCCCGCGCCGATCAGCGTCTCCGCGTCGAGCGGCGAGAGGCGCGGCATCAGGTGCTTCGCACGCGGGCGGAAGACGTCGAGGTTCGCGAGGCAGTGGCCGGCCTCGACCACCACCAGCGAGCTCGTGTGGAGATCGTGCCCGGGGTCGGCGGCCGCCATCGCTTCGAGGTAGGCGCACTCCATCGTCACGCCGTCGCCGTAGGGGAGCGGGCCCACGATCATCGGCAGATCGAGCCGCACGGCTTCGAGCCGCTCCGCCCGCCGTCCGTCCACTGTGTGGAACAGCACCGCCGGGTGCTTGCGCACCAGGTCCCACGCGGTCGAGAACTCCTCGCGCAGGCCGTCGTTGGCCGGATGCGTGATCGCGGCGTGCGAGAAGTACGAGCGCCAGAAGCCGTGATGCCAGGCCGCGCCGAGCGTGAGCGGCTCCTGCCGGTAGCGCTCCTTCAGGAGCTTGTCGAGATCGAACGACGTAATCTCGAGCCGCGGGATCTCGCGCGAGACCCGGGAGTAGTGCGAGAGGAAGAGCCGCCCGCGCCGCCCGCGCGGCAGCTTCCAGAACCGGTCCTCCGCCACCCCCGCGCGCCGCAGCAAGAGCGAGAGCGTCTCGCGCTTGCGGTCGCGCTCGGCGACCGCCGGGCTCTCGGGATCCACGACCAGCGTGAGCAGGTCCTCCCACAGCGCGATCCGCTCGCGCAGGGCGCGCCCGTCGCGCCCGAGCTTTTCCGGCATCAGGTCCGGACCCAGGCGCTCGATCCCGATGCTCACGAGTTCCCCCTCCAGCCCTTCTCGATCTCCTCGAGCGCCATGAACCAGTCGGCGGCCGGCGCCTCCACCACCCGCAGCGTCTGCCCGCCGTTCGTGAGGTTCGCGGGGCACACCTCGACACACGTCCCACAGCCGATGCGGCGGAGCTGATCCGTCGTGATCCAGCGCGGATCGCCGCCCTCGAACTCGCGGTTGGCCTGGGTGGGGCAGACCGCGACGCACGCTCCGCAGTGGATGCAGGTCGCGGCCGGGCCGGCGTCGTTCTCCGCCCGCAGCAGCAGGTAGCGCGGCACGCCCGGCAACGAGGCCGGCGCGCGCTTCACGTAACCGCCGGGGCGGACGTCGAGGAACTCGCGCAAGTAGCGCTGCGATGAGCGCAGCGTGCCGAGCACGGCGACGTGACGCTCGCGATCGCGCGGCCGCTCCACGTCCGAGGCCTGCTGCATGACCTCGTAGAGCGGCAGGTGCGGGATGCCGGCCTGGCACACCTCCTCGCAGTTGCCGC
>VBOS01000335.1 GCA_005893185.1 Candidatus Eiseniibacteriota bacterium | reverse complement strand
GGCCCATCTTCTTCTCGCGCTTCCCGACGCGGAAGCCTGGGGTCGAAGTGTCCATGATGAACGCCGAGATCCCCTTCGTCCCCTTGCTCGCGTCGGTGCGCGCGGTGAATGTGATGTACTTCGCCACGCTGCCGTTGGTGATGTAGATCTTGGAGCCGTTCACGCGCCAGTGGCCGTCCCGGTGCTCGGCGCGCGTCTGCGTCCCGGCCGCGTCGGACCCGGCGTTGGGCTCGGTGAGGCCGAACGCGCCGATCGCCTCACCGCGCGCCATCGGCACCAGGAACTTGAGCTTCTGCTCCTCGGTGCCGGCTTCGTACACCGGCCCGCAGCCGAGCGAGACGTGCGCGGCGAGCGTGATGGCGGTGGAGCCGCATGCACGGGCGATCTCCTCGACCGCGATCGCGTAAGCCAGCATGTCGAGCCCGGCGCCCCCGTACTTCTCGGGATACGGGAGGCCCAGGAAGCCCAGCTCGCCCATCTGACGCACGATGTCGGTTGGAAACTCCTCCTTCTCGTCCATCTCCCGGGCGCGCGGGGCCACCACCTCATCCGCGAACTTGCGCGCCGTCTCGCGCACCTGGTGGTGCTCTTCCTTCAAGAGCAGATCCATGAACACTCCAGGGCCGGGTTGGGGTGCGATCGAGCCCGGCGCTGAACGGCCGGACGACCGGGGGAACGAATCTGGCCGAATCTACTCCATGCGCGGCAGGCGCGCGAATCGCGCGCCCCTCATCCTTCGAGCGGATCGCTCTCGATCAGCCTCCGGCCGATGGCGCGAGCGCGCTCGATCAGGTCGGGGCGCGTGACCACGCTGCCGAGGTCGTCGTCCTCGTGCTGCCAGGCGAGGGTCTCCTCCCAGCGAGCGCCCACCCACTTGAGGAATCCGCGCACGCTCTTCTCGGCGAGGTCGTAGCGGTGCTTCGAGCTGAGCGCTGTCACGAACACCCCGCGCCGCGTGCGCGCCCACAGCGAGCGGAAGGTGGTGCCGCCGCCCGGAACCCGCACCAGCGGGGTGATGCAGTTGCAGCGGTCCATCACCAGCTTGAGCTGGGCGCTCACGCCGTCGAAGTAGACCGGCGAGCCGACCGCGATCGCGTGGGCGCCGTGCAGGGCCTCGTAGATCGCTCGGGGCCGCACGCCTGGCAAGGCTTGACGGTGAGCGCGTTGCAGTCGAAGGTCCGCACCGCGCCGCCCGCCTCCAGCGCGCCCGCCTCCATCGCCGCGAGCAGCCGCGACACGCTGCTGCCGGCGACCGGGCTCCCGTTCAGCGTCACGAGCGTCCGCCGCTCGCCGGCACCTTCCCGCCGGCTCATGGCTTCGCTCTCCCCCGCTCTCTCGCGGATTCCTGCCGGCTCATGGCTTCGCGTTCCCCGCGCCCTTCATGGCCGCGTCGCCCAGATCAGCGTCGTGGCGCCGAGGCGGCGGGCGAGCGGCATCCGCTCGGCGATCCCCTCCGCGGCCATCGCCGCCGGCAGCAGGAACGATGGTGTGGTCTTCGCCACGTGAGCCGCTCGCGCAGCTCGGCAAGCGGAAGCGGATGATGGTAGCGATACGGATGGTAGGCGGCAGCTTCGTCCGCGGCCTCGGGAAAGCACGACGACGGCAGTCTTTTGCGCAGCGCGGGCCAGCGCACAGCCAGACGTTTCGCCGCCTCGATCGGCGATGCCGAATTGGGCGTCGAGAGCGCGAGCCTCCCGCCGGGCTTCAAGACCCGCGCGATCTCGGAGAGCACCGCCTGGCGGTCGGGACGGAACACGTGCTCCATCATCTCGACCGAGAAGGCGCGGTCGAACGTGCCGTCCCGAAACGGCAGCGCCTTGGCGTTCGCGTTCGCAAGCCCGAGGCTCGCGCCGTCTTCGAGCGCGCGACGCGCCCAGCGGAGCTGGTCCGTCCCGAGATCCACGCCCGCCACCTTGCAGCCATGGGCGCGCGCCCAGAGCGTCCCGTACGCCCAGCCGCAGCCGATATCGAGCACGCGCTGGCCGGGCGCCAGATCCGCGCGCTCCAGCACCTCACGGAAGCGCCGCACCATCATGTAGCGGCGCGCGGGTGGGCCGAGATACCAGTGCTCGACCAGATAGGGCAGGGCGTCGCGCCCGCCGATCTCGATCTCGGGCTCGGCCCGGAGGGCCGTCATCGGGGGCTAGCGGCGCTTGCGGGACGCGCCGGATCCCGCGGGCTCGGGACGCCCGCGCTTCGCGGCTCCCCGGCGTCCCCTCGCGGCCGCTCGCTTCGCGGACGATGCCTCGCGTGCCTTCGCGGCCGCGCGCTTCGAACGCCGGGCCTGGCGCTGCGACCCCGTCGCGGAAGATGCCCGCTGTGCAGCCGCGCGCCCCGCGTGCGGCGCGGGCGCCGCGACCACGGTGGCAGCATGCTGCTGGTCGAACCAGTCGCGGATGTACTTCGCGATCTCCTGCGTCGAGGCCCCCGGGCCGAAGAGCCGCCCCACGCCCATCTTCGCGAGCGTCTCCATGTCATCGGGCGGGATGATGCCGCCGCCGGACAGGAGCCGGTCCCCGATCCCACGCTCGCGCATCATGGCGAGCACCTCGGGGAAGAGCGTCATGTGCGCGCCGGACAGGATCGAGAGCGCAACTACGTCCACGTCCTCCTGGATCGCCGCCTCGACCACCTGCGCCGGCGTCTGGTGGAGCCCGGTGTAGATCACTTCCATGCCGGCGTCGCGCAGCGCCGCCGCCACGACCTTGGCGCCGCGGTCGTGCCCGTCGAGGCCGGGCTTGCCGACCAGAACACGGATCTTGCGTCGCATGGTTTCTCCAGGGTGGTTCGATGTTCCTTCCGCGCACGCCCGCCAAACA
>VBOS01000334.1 GCA_005893185.1 Candidatus Eiseniibacteriota bacterium | reverse complement strand
GGCGGCTCGCAGAGGGAAACGTCGGGCGCCACTTCGAACGGAACCGTGAACCAGAACGTCGAGCCCTTGCCCGGCACGCTCTCCACGCCGATCGCGCCCCCCATGAGCTCGACGAGCTGCTTGCAGATCGCGAGCCCGAGCCCGGTCCCGCCGTGACGGCGCGTCGATGACGAATCGACCTGGGAGAACGACGCGAACAGCGCCTGCCGGCCCTGGGCTGTGATGCCCACGCCCGTGTCCCGCACCTCGAAGCGCACGACGGTGCGGCCTCCCTCCTCCGCCTGCAGCGAGGCCTCGAGCGCGACCAGGCCGTGGTCGGTGAACTTGACTGCGTTCCCCAGCAGGTTGGCGATCACCTGCCGCAGGCGTGCCGGATCACCGCTCAAGCCGCGCGGCACATCGCGGTGGACGAGGCCGGCGAGCTCCAGTCCCTTGGTCTGCGCCCGGCGCGCGAACAGATCGAGGATGTCCTCGGTGAGCCGGCGCAGATCGAAGGGAACGGAGACCAGCGCCAGCTTTCCCACCTCCGCCTTCGAGAAGTCGAGGATGTCGTCCAGGATGGTGAGGAGCGAATCCGCGCTCGAGTGGATGGTGTCCGCGTAGCGTCGCTGGGCAGGGTTGAGCGGGGTCTCCATGAGCAGCTCGCACATCCCGATCACCCCGTTCATGGGGGTGCGGATCTCGTGGCTCATGTTGGCGAGGAAGGTGGCCTTGGCGTTGGCCGATTGCAGCGCCTGGTCACGCGCAGCTGCCAGCTCGCTCTCGATCCGCTTTTCCACCGTGACGTCGCGGGCGAAGGCGTAGAGGATCTGCCGCTCCGCCACCTGCCGGGCCCGCCACTGGAGCCAGCGGTAGGAGCCGTCCTTGTGGCGGTAGCGGTTCTCGAACGAGACCACGCCCTCGCCGCTCCGGAGCCGCTGCCCGGCCTCGGCGGTCGCGGCCCGGTCGTCCGGATGAACGAACTCCGTGACCGGCCGGCTCAGCAGCTCTTCCTCCGTGTAGCCGAGCAGATCGGTCCATGCCGGATTGATGCGCTTGAGGTAGCCGTCGGACCCGGCCATGCACAGCGCGTCCGGTGACAGCGTGAAGAAGCGGTCGCGCTCCTCCTCCGCGAGCCTGCGGGCTGTGACGTCGATCATCGAGCCGAAGACCCGCTCGGCTCGGCCCGCCGGATCGCGCACGATGAACGCCCGGTCGGACACGTACGCGTAGGCGCCGTCGCCGCAGCGGAAGCGGTACTCGCCCGACCACAGATCGTCGCTGCCCTCTGTCGCCTCCTGCACGCCGCGCAGCACGCGCCCGCGATCGGCGGGATGGATGCGGCTGGTCTTGGACTCGAGACCGCGTTCTTCGCGCGCCTCCGGATAGCGGAAGAGCGCGTAGAAGCCGGGGCTCCACCACAGGTCTCCGCTCGCGAGATCCCAGCTCCACAGCGCATCGGTCGTCGCGCGCGCCACGAGCTGGAAGCGCTCCTCGCTCCGCCGCTTCGCGCGCTCCGCCAGCCGCCACTGGCCGGCCCCGATCGCGAGCTGCTGGTACGCGTCGCGCGCCTCGCGCTCGCGCAGCCGCGCCGTTGCGGCCCAGTGCACGGCGAGCGACGTGAGCAGCGTGAATCCCAGCCCGACGACCAGCATGGCCAGCGGCACGGGGGCACCTGAGTCGGAGCTCGCGAGCCGGTCGGCGCTCAGCGCCTGCCACACCACGATCGTGGCCGTGACGCC
>VBOS01000338.1 GCA_005893185.1 Candidatus Eiseniibacteriota bacterium | reverse complement strand
TGAAACCCCGGCGCAACACACACCGGAGAGCCGGACGGGTTCCACGTCGCGAGGGCGGCTGCCGGCGACAGGAAGAGAGCTGCGATCGAAATCGTCGGCAGACGATGCATGAAGCCTCCCCCACTTCGCTTCGGCCCGGTGGAGAAGAACGAGGGTCACAGGCGCTCGACGCGGAGAAATTCTACTCCACCTGTGCCGGGGGGCCGAGGGTGATTCCAAGCCGCCCGGCACATGGCGCCCCAAGTCAAACGACCGACGCTGCGCGACTGCCCGGCTGTAGTTCGAGCGGCAGCATGCCGATGTCGAGAAGCAAATGCGGAAGATTACGGAATGAACCCCTGGGTGAGGCTTGCGCTCGTGCTCGCGGGCTACACGCTGGCGCTCGCCGCGAGCGCCGTCTCGGTAGCGCTCTACGACCGCGGCTTTTCCCCCGCAGACAGCCAGGCGATGGGCGGTATGATCGCCGGCGGCGAGATGATGCTCGGCGGTGCCGTGTTCTGCATGCTATCGCTCTTGCCGACCGGGTTGGCCCTCTGGTTCCTGCGGGGAAGCCGGAGATTCTGGTCCGCGCGCGCGAGCGCGGGCGCTTCCTTCTCGAGTTGATCCCTCTCCTTGCAGCCGTGAACGAGCGCAAGCGCGGCGATCAGCACAAGGATCCGGATCTGGTTGGAAAAGCGGCCCATAGGTCATCCTCCGGTTCGGTGCCACGGTCCGACGCCAGATACGAGTGGCCGCCACGCTACGGTGAAACGAACTTTCGCGCCACGGTGACGATTGAGCAGCGCCAGCGCCGGATCCGGATCCCAGGCGAGAGCGAATTCGAGGTCGGTCATCGGCATGGCCATAGTGGCCCCCGCTCAAACCGGTTCGGTCTCGGCGCAGTTGGGGACGCCAGCGCCCCCGGGGTGCGAGGACATGGGGCGTTTCCGGCCACGACCCGCTCGCCGGGACCGAGGCCGCTACGGGAGACGCTCCGTCAACTCGCGCGACGCAGTACTTCGACCTCTCGCTGGAGCCTCCCCGCCAGGCGATCTCGTTCGATGTCAAGGTCGAACGCCGTCTGGAGATTCAGCCAGAACCGGTCCGAAGTTCCAAAGAATCGCCCCAGGCGTAGGGCCGTGTCGGCGGTGATCCCACGCTTGCCGAGAACGATCTCGTTGATCCTCCTCGGCGGCACGCTCAGCCCCTTCGCCAGCCGATACTGCGAGAGCCCGAGAGGCTTGAGAAAATCCTCCAGTAGGACCTCGCCCGGATGAATCGGCGCCAGTCTCTTGCCCGCCATTGTGTCTCCGATCTAGTGGTAGTCCACGATCTCGACGTCGTGAGCATGGCCTTCCGCCCATCGGAAGCAGATGCGCCACTTCTCGTTGATCCGTATGCTCCATTCTCCAGCACGGTCACCGCGGAGGCGCTCGAGACGATTCCCCGGCGGAACCCGGAGATCTTCCAGGGTAACCGCTGCATCGAGTTGTCGCAGTTTGCGCAGAGCGATGCGCTGCAGGCCTGGATCGAGCCTCCGAAGCGCCCTGCGCTCGAAGAGCCGCCGAGCATCCTTGTCGCGGAAGCTCCGGATCACCGACCCATGATAACGCGTCCCGTTACGACGCGCAAGCTCACTTCCTCGGGCGTGCACTGCCGCCAGAGGATCGAGCGCTCCTCTCGCTTGCTCGCCAGCGTTGAAAGAATCGACCCCGGCTCGCCGACTTTTGTAGAAAGCGATGGGCCGCCACACGCATCGCCGGCGGGATTGCCGCCATTGTCGCTCTTTCGGCCTCGGGCACAGGCCTTGCTGCGCGAAACCGCCGCAGGCGTTCGCTCGCCTCACCCCCCCCGGGCGAGAAACGTGCTGTGAAGGCAGCGCTTGGTAAGGGCGGGGACGACCACAAGGAGGCTCTCATGAAGACGCAGTTCAGGAAGGTCGGCACCACGGTCCTCGTGCTCCTCGCGGGCAGCCTGTTGGCAGTATCCATGGCGCAGGCCGAGCCGCAAAGGTTCTCCGCCGATCAGCAGGGTTGTACGGACCGCGTGACCGGCGGGGGCTTCATCCTCCCCGGCGGGCAATTCGCGAACTTCGGCGCCCACGGCGGACTTCTCCACGGAGATCTCGGCGGCCACCTGAACTACGTCGATCACAACCCGAGCTCCTCCGTTCGTCACGTGACGTCGGACTCGGTCGTGGCCTATTGCATCGGCTGCGTCGACCGGGACTGCCGCAGGATCACTTATTCACCGGCGACTGTGGATGGTGTGGAAGTCTCCGAGGTGATCATCGAGGTCTGCGATAAGGGCGAACCCGGCACCAACGACACGTTCAGCATCTGCATCCCGTCCCGCGGCTACTGCCAGGGAGGGGTGCTCGGCGGAGACAACAAGCCGAGCGGCGGCAACATCCAGCTGCACGCGGCGGATCCGGGCTGTGGCGGCACGGTTCCCATCTGCACGACGCTGACGGCGTGTCCGTGCTTCCCCATCTGCCCATAGTGGTACCGAAGTGACGCGACGCCGAGCGGGCGCCCCGCGCCGGGGCGCCCGCCGGCGCATTCGCCGCCCCAGACGCGACGCTCCTCCCCTTCTTCGCCTACCGCGCGAGCCAGGCCGCCTTCTGAATCAGCATACGCGCGCCAACTCGCAGTCGCGCGAAGTATACGCCGGGGCCGACCGTCCGCCCCGCGCCATCGCGTCCATTCCAGGTCCATACGTGGTCACCCGGCTCGAGCGGTCCGAGCTGCTCGCGCCGGAGCACGCGACCGCTCGCGTCGTACACCGCGATCTCGACCTGGTTCTCGTGTTGCGGGAGCTCGAACCCGAAGCGCGCGGACCCGAGCCCGGGGTTGGGCGAGGGAGGCGAGAAGCGGAGCGAGAGCGGGCGCCCGGGCGGCGGCACGGAAACCAGCGACGTGCAGTTGGCATCATTGATGTGAATGTTGTCCACGTACCACCCGTCGTACTGGATCAGCTCGTCGCTCTCGAGCCGGAAACGGATCAGCACCAGCTTGTTGACAAACGTCGACAAGTCGAGCGAGGCGTGCCGGTACGCAGTCGGATCGGCGACCCCGTTTGCCCAGGCGGGATCCGAGCCCATGTCAAAGCGCGCGATCTCGGCCCAGGTGCCCCCTCTGTCGGCCGAGACTTCGACGATGCAGAAGTCGAATCCCTGCTCGGTGTCGCAGATCTGGTCGTAGTCGAGGTGCGATCCGGGCGGAAGCCGCACCGGAACCCCGAAGCTCGCGATCGCATTCACCTTGCACCCCGACGCGCCACCCGCACAGCCCTGGTAGGTGCCGGCGGGGCTGTCGGTGAAGGCCCAGGCGCCGGAGGCCGCGACGGGAGTGGTTCCCCACGAACTGCCATCGGTCACCCAGTAGGCGGCCGCGCCCGATTCGAAGTCGTCCTCGGCGTGGCAGCCCACCAGACCCGCGAACTCGAACCCCGAGGCCCGCGCGGTCTCGGTGATTCCACGAACTCCCGAGATCTCGTAGCGATAGAGCCCGCGATCCGCATAGTCGGTGTACCGGCTGCTCGAACCCACCAGAGTCGCGAGCAGGGTGCTGTCGCGGTAGAGCTTCACCGAGTCGTAAGGCGATGAATTGAGCCACTGCACGTCCACCGGGTCGCCGCTGTCCGACTGGTGGCCCGCGGTCGCCCGGAGCCCGCTCGGCGCCTGCAGCGAGCTACTCGCGGGATTCTCGAACGCCAGCAGATCGTACTCGCCCCAATCGGTGTTCGCCCCCACATGGGTCACCCGCAGGTAGTAGGTACCTGTCACGCCTGCGAAGTACGCCTCCACTCGATGAGAGCAGGTCGATCTTGGGATCGGTCGCGCTGAAGGGTCCGCGTGCTTCGAACCCATAGCGGGTCCCCGCCACCGCGTGGAAAGAAAACAGGTCGGGATCACCGGCGCCGAACGCGGTGCGCAGGAGCGGGCTCGGGTGGTTGGCCGAGGCCAGCGTGGTCGGTTGATAGGTCCAGTCCGAGGCCGCGTCGCTATCGGTTCCACTGACATCCCGCGCCAGGTGGATGTCATTCGATGCTGGGCTGTTGAGCACGCCGGTGAACGCCGTGCCGGACGGCACGGGAGTGTTGTTGTCCATGCCCGAGGCGGCGCGCCACTTCACGAAATCCACTGCCTGGCTGGAGGCATCACGCAGCACGCAGGCGCCATCCAGGCCCGCGTTCCACGAAGCGTTGAACGCTTCGGGAGCGGTGCCGGCATACAGGTGGTGCTGCCCGTTCTGCGTCTCGTCTCCGCGCTCGTACACCGCGACCGCATCGCCGGGATTGAGCGTGAAGCTCGTGAAGGCGTAGATGCGCGCCGCTTGTGGCTGCGTATCGTCGTTCACGTACACCTGGATCTGCCATCCCGTGAGGTCGACCGGGGCCGCAGTTGCGTTGTAGAGCTCGACCGCGTCCTGCGCGCCGAGATCCAGCTCGTTGATCACAACGTGCCCGGCGTTCGCGGTGTGGGCAAGCGGCGTGATCGGCTTCGCGGTCGCCAGCGAATTGTCGGGCTCCGCCGGATCCGCGTAGAAAGGCATCCGGGAGAGCCCGATGAAGATCGAATCCACCCCCGCCTTCATGAAGGTCGGGCCGTTCAAGGCGAACCAGCCCTGGTAGTAATCCTCGACCGTGATGTTGGCGGTCAGGTTCCGGATGTAATTGTGCTCGATGGCGTACGCGTAGGCGTCCGACACGTCCACCGGGTCGTCGTCAACTCCGGGCGATTCGTCGGGTGTCTCCGGGCCGTCGACCAGGTCCCAGAGCGCCGACGTCACGTTGGTCTCGTTCGCCGAGCCGCGCTGGCCAATCGGAGTTCCGTCGTTGAAGTTGCCGGTCTCGAAATCGTAGGCAAACGATAGCCCTCCGGGCGTCCCGACCGGCGGCGGGATCATGAGGTCGGCGTACACGCTCACATGGTTGTCGATCGGCTGGCTGCTCAGGTTGGTGCGGTGAAACGCGCGGTACTCACGGCCCTTGCCGCAGTGGTAGGTGGCGGTGCCTTCGCCATAGGCCAGCAGCACGTTCGCGTTGTTGTCGCCAATGAAACGGGCTCCACCGGGATTGTTGGTGGCCGAAAAGATGTCGTCGAACCAGTGACCGGTCTCGTGCATGATCACGGTGTCCGACCAGCCGTCGGTGTCGGTGGTGTCGGCACCGATGTAGATGCCTTGTTGCGAGTAGTTGGAGCCGCCACCGGCATTCCCGGGCGGTCCGGTCAGCGGCTTCCAGGCGTAGGTCAGCGACTGCGCCGATGTGGGAAGCGCGCCGTTGACGTCGGCGCTCGCGACCCATTCGAACATGTC
>VBOS01000337.1 GCA_005893185.1 Candidatus Eiseniibacteriota bacterium | reverse complement strand
CGCGCGAGGCGACGGTCGCGATCTCGTACTTGTTGCTGCCGGGGGGCGGAATGAGCGAAGCAAGCTTCATCGCGGTGTTCCTCCTAGGGATTCGGGGGTCATTCCAAGCGCGGGCTTGAGGCGTCGCACCCGCGATCGTTCGGCGTCCACGATCGCCACCAAGCGGCGCACAGCCGACTCGAGATCGTCGTTCATCACCAGGTAATCGTACTCCCGGTACTGCGCCAGCTCACCCGGCGCGTTGCCGAGCCTGCGCTCGACCGATTCGGGGGTCTCCGTGTTGCGCTTGAGCAGTCGCCGGCGCAGCGCTTCCACCGAGGGCGGGTAGATGAACACGGAGACCGCCTCGGGCCGCGCGCGACGCACGCTCGCTCCCCCCTGCACGTCCACGTCCAGCACCACGATCCGTCCGGCCCTCACGCCGTCGTCCACGAAGCGGGCGGGCGTCGCGTAGAGGTGCCCGTGCACTTCGGCCCATTCGAGGAAGAGTCCGGCCGCGCGCCGCCGCTCGAAGTCCTCGCGCGACACGAACTCGTACTGCACGCCGTCCTTCTCGACGTTGCGCCTGGGCCGCGTGGTCGCCGAGATCGAGAACAGGCACTCCGACCGCTCCTTCACCAGACGCTCGACCAGCGTGCCCTTGCCCGCGCCCGACGGCCCCGAGAGCACGAGCAGGAATCCGCCGCTCTCGAAGAGGAACGGGATCTGGCCCTCGGCCGCCGCGCGCGCCGCTCCCTTGCCGTTCACGCTCACTCCACGTTCTGCACCTGCTCGCGCAGGCGCTCGACTTCGTCTTTGATCACGACCACCGCGTGAGCGATCTCGACGTCGTTGGCCTTGGAGCCGATCGTGTTGGCCTCGCGGTTCATCTCCTGGAGCAGGAAGTTGAGCTTGCGTCCCGCCAGCTCGGGGCCGTCCATGAGGGAGCGGAACTGGTCGATGTGGGCCGAGAGCCGGACGCACTCCTCGGTGCAATCGAGGCGGTCGGCCATCAGCGCCAGCTCCTGAGCGATGCGCGCCGGGTCCATCTCCACGTCGTCCAGCATCACCTTGAGGCGTGACTGCAATCGCTCCTTCGCCTCCTTCGGGCGAAACGGTGCGCGCTCCACGACCCGGTCCAGCTCCGCGCGCAGGATCCTGAGCCGCTTCTCGAGATCGCGCGCCAGCGCCTCTCCTTCGCGCGCCTTCATCGCGTTCATGTTCTCGCACGCGCGGTCCACCACCGTCTTCACCAGCGTCCAGGTTTGCTCGTCGGAGAGCGCCGTGTGCTCCCATGTGAAGACGTCGGGCAGCGTGGCGAGCGTGCCCACGCTCAGCTCCCCGTCCAGCCGGTAGCGCTCGCGGAGCTGCTGGAGCAGGGAGACGTAGCGCTCGACCACCGGCACGTTGAGGGTGAGCACCTCGCCGCTCTCGCCCACGCCTCCCCACGAGATGCCGATCGTGATCTTGCCCCGCGAGAAACGCTCCTGGATGAGCTGGCGGATCTGGTCCTCGAAGAGCGATACGAGCTTGGGGGCCCGGATCGAGACCTCGCAGAAGCGATGGTTGACCGAGCGCACCTCGGCGGACAGGCGCTGGCCTTCGCGCTCCAGCTCGGCCGAGCCGTACCCGGTCATGCTCCGGATCATTCGACCTCTCCTGGGGTAAGGGGCCCCCGCGAGCGGCGCGCCATCCCGGAAAGCTTCGCCCTGGCACGGCGCGGCACGGTCGCGACCCTCGAATCTCGCGTCGCCGGGATCGCGTGATGGGGGCGGCCAAGGTAGGTCGGCGGGGGCGAAAAGTCAAAACGCTGGAGCCGCGTTCGAGCGCGATTCGGCGCGGGTGCGGCGCGTGGGCGCGCGACGGATGCGCGAGCCGCTCTCAAAGCGACGAGCCACAGGGCTAAGGTGGAGAATCTCGCTACTCGTCGGCCTTCTTTTCGTTCTCCGGATCCGACTTCTTGCGAAACAGCGCGTCGAGCCGCTCGAGCGCGTCCGATCGTTTCGCAGATGGCGGTCGATCGCCGAGGAGCTTGCCGCGCTTCTCGCGGGTGCCCGACTCCTGCGGCGGCGCGCCCTTGAAGAGGCCCGCGAGCTTCGAGCGAGCATCGGACTCGTGTGCCTGGGTCGGCGCGGCCGCGGCGAAGGGCGCGCGGTTTAAATAGAAGTACTCGCAGAAGTTGCGGCGCGTCTTGTCCTCGACCGGGTCCGCCATCGTCTCCGCGCACTCGTTGTTGTAGCGCGGATCCCAGTGCCGGCAGTTGCGGCAGCAGCGCAGGTCGTGGCCGCACGACTCGCACTCGCCGTCGCGCGGGATCGGCTCGCCGATCGCGACCGGCGCGCCGCAGAAGTGGCACTGGAGCGAGGGCATCGTGAAGAGCCTGCGCCCCGCCCGTCAGCAGTGGGGATCGCCGGGGTCGGAATTCACGGGCGACGCATGCTCGCGCGCCCTCGCCAGCGGCCACTCGTCGCCGGCCGCCAGCAGCGAGGTGGCGGTGAGGATGCCGAGCCCGATGAGGAAGATGACGGCCGCGAACCTTCGCGACCGGCCGCGGCCGCGAGAGACGATGGATGTCCGAACGCTCGAGGAAGCAAATGGGAGCGATGATGCGCTCATGGGGTCCTCCCGTTCACGAATGGCTCCCCACCATGTTAACGACAGAGGGAGGGAGCGGATCAAGGCCTTTCGCGTCCGGGAATTGACATGGCCTGGCGCGGCACCGGCGCACCCCCTGGCTGCCGAGCGATGCCGCGCGCGACCGCAAGTCGTCGATCGGGGCGTGGCCCCAGGAGCCTACCGCCGGCTCGAATCCCTGAGGGCGGGCGCCTGAGCCTGAGTGCCCGCGGCCGAAGGCGGAGCCGGCGCCGCATCTTCGCCCTCGGAGCGGTTGTAAACGCGCTTGAGCTCCAGCGGCGGCCGGCCGCCGCGTCCTTCGAGTGTCGTCCGGATGATCAGCTTCCGGTCGTGATCTTCGAGCTCCATCTCCTGTGTCATCTTGCCGCCGCCGGCCCCGAAGCTCTGGGAGATGAGATGCTTCCCCTTCCACTGAGCTGTGACGTGCGGCGCATCGGGCTGGATCGAGGCGCCGGGGGTCGCGCCGTCTCCGAGCACCAGCACCTCGATCGTCCGGCCGCGCTCGCTCAGCACGAAGGTGTCGTCGCCCGGCTCGATGAGCAGCGACATCGGCGGTTGAGCGAGCTCCTGCATCTGGGCGCGGCGCGTCGAATCGGCGCCCGCCCCGCGCGAGCCACCCGCGCCGTGATCGCCGCCGCCCCGCATGCCCCCGTATCCGCCATGGTGGCCTCCCATCCCGCCCGGCCAACCGCCACCCGTGCCGCCATGCCAGCCGCCACCCCCCGGAAATCCTCCGCCGCTCCCCGAGCCCCTCATCGTCTCGAGCTTCTGCTGCAGCGTGTCGCTCTCCCTGACGTCGAGCTGCCAGAGCCCCGCGAACTCGGGCGGCGGGCTGGCAGCTGTGCGGGTGGGCGCCAGCAACGCAATCGATGCGAGCACCGCCGCGGCGGCGCGGGCGAGCGCAGCGGCACGAGCGAACGCGGTTGCGCCGCGCGCGAACGCGGTTGCACCGCGCGCGCGGGCGGCCGTGGATCGAATGGTATCGGTCGTCACGCGAATCTCCTCCTGCGCCGGCCAGCAGGGTCGGGGCGCGCTCCCCGGCGGATCATGCTCCCTGGTTACGCCGGTCAGCGCCACCTCGACCCACACGCTCATGGACGAGCGAAGGCGACGGAGGTTTCGCGGCCGGCCGCGTCCTTTGCAGATTCGTGAAGAGCCGCTTAGCTTCGCGCTTCATGACCCCCGCCTCGGAGACCGCACCCCCGCCATCGCCCGAGCGTGAGCGCGCGCTCGAGATCGTGCGCGCGCTGCGCCGCTACCATCGCCGGCTCGCGCGCAAGGTGGAGGCGCTAAATGGCGACCTCGCAGATGCCGAGCGCGCCCCTCTGCTGCGCCGCTTCGGCGAGGCGCTGCTCGCCTACCTGCGCCAGGTACCGGCGCGCGCCAGCTCGGTGGCGCTGCCCGACCCGCACGAGCCCGCCCGCACGCTCGAGATCGCGCTCGATCCCGCGCTCAACCCCCAGGCCAACGCCGCGCGCTACTTCAAGCGCGCGGCCAAGGCCGAGCGCGCGCTCGGCGAGATCCCGCCGCGCATCGCGGCGGCCGAGGCCGAGGCCCATGCGCTCGGCGTGCTGCTCGCCAGGCTCGCGCCGGCCGGGGAGCAGGACATCACGCCCGCGCTCCTGCGCGCGCTCGACGCCGCTGCCGCGAAGCTGCCGCCGGGGGTGCGACCGGACGCGGAGCGAGGCGGCGCCGCGCGAGCGCCGAGCCTCGCGCGGGTCGCGGCCGGCGAGGCGCGCGCGCCGTCGGCCCGGCTCCAGCCGCGGCGGCTCAAGAGCCGCGAGGGCTGGGAGGTGCTGATCGGCCGCACCAACGAAGGCAACGACTACGTCACCCACCGTCTCGCGCGCCCCGAGGACTACTGGTTCCACGTCCACGGCGCGGCCGGCTCGCACGTCGTGCTGCGCCGCGGCAAGGGCAAGAACGAGCCGTCCAAGCAGACGCTGGAGGAGGTCGCGGCGTGGGCCGCGTACTATTCCCAGGCGCGCAGCGCCGGCAAGGTGCCTGTGATCGTCACGCGCAAGAAGTACGTGCGGAAGCCCCGCAAGGCCCCGGCCGGGCTCGCGGTGAGCGAGCGCGAGAAGACGCTGATGGTGCGGCCGCAGGAGCCGGAGCGAAGGTCGGGAGCCATCGAGGAGGCGCGCGACGGCTGAGACGAGAACCGGGACCACGACCCGCCAGCATCCAGGCCCTGCTCGGAATCGCAGACGAAAGAGTGTCGCCGGGCAGCCAAGCCATGGCGCGGCCCAGCGCGGCGCGCTCGTCGATGCCAGCCGTCACGTCTTGCGCTGCGTATCTCCCACCGTCACGCTGCCGCCTCCGCCCTTCCCGACGTTCACGTGCAGCTCCCGCTGCGGGAACGGAATCGTGATGCCCTCCTGGTCGAAGCGCAGCTTCACGGCGCGCGTCAGGTCCCAGTAGACGTCCCAGTAGCGCTCCTTCGCGGTCCAGGCGCGGACGACGAAATTGACCGACGAGTCTGCGAGCTGGTGCAGCTTGATCACGGGCACGGGCTCCTTCAGGACGTGCTCCTGCGCAGCTGCGATCTCTCGGCCTTTTCGATGTCGTCCCCGTAGTCGATGCTGAACACCAAGTCGACGCGCCGCGTCGGCTGGGCGGTCCGGTTCCGGATGACCCCGCCCCAGACCGTGCTGTTGGGGATGATGAGGGTCTGGTTGTCGGGTGTCAGGATCGTGGTGGAGACGAGGGTCATGCGCTTCACGATTCCGAACACGCCTGCCACCTCGATCTCGTCCCCGATGTCGAACGGCTGGTTCCCCAGGATCATTCCTCCGGCGGCGAAGTTCGACAGGGTGTTCTGCATCGCGAAGCCGACGGCGAATCCGGCGATCCCGAGTCCGGCGAGCAGCGGCGCGACGTGCACGCCGAGCTGCGTCAGGATCACGGCGAACCCGATCACCATGACGGCGGTCCCCGTGAGGCGAATCACCGTGTCGCGCAAGAGCGCGGAGAGCCGGGAATAACCGACGGCCCGGCGCACGATGCGGCGCGCCAGGTTCGATAGCGCGCGGAACCCGAGGAAGGTGAATGCGATCCCCCCAGCGCCTTCAGCACACCGAGGAGCACTTTCCACTTGAAGATGTCGGCGCTGATCGTGCCGGTCGTGGCGATCAGTGCCACTCGGAAATTCGTGGTCTCCAAGCCGAGGCGGTCCATGAGGACGATCGCCGTCGCGAGACCACGAGTCGCGCGCTTGGGCCGCTCGTCGGCCGCATCGAACGCATAGCGGAACTCCGTGTTCGAGGCGTCGCGG
>VBOS01000031.1 GCA_005893185.1 Candidatus Eiseniibacteriota bacterium | reverse complement strand
CGTCGGTCCACACCTCAACGGTCAGCTTGTCGTAGTCGATCCGCTGGCCGAGTCGCGTGGCCTCCACCTGGAAGTTGACGCGCGTGACCGGCGAGAACAGCGAGTCGATCGGGATCACCCCGATCGGGCGGTCGGTTAGCGAGTGCTGGTCGGCGGACAAGTAGCCACGGCCGCCGCTGATCTCGACCTCCATGCGCAGATCGCCGTCGCGATTGAGCGTTGCGATGTGGAGGTCGGGGTTCAGGACCTGGACATCGGCATCCACCTTGAGGTCCCCGGCGCGCACCTCGCCCTTGCCCCGCATCTCGAACGTGGCCTTCTTGGGGCCATCGCCCTCGAGCTTGAGGCGCACCTGCTTGAGATTGAGAATGATTTCGGTCACGTCCTCGATGACGCCCGGCAGCGTCGAGAACTCGTGGAGCACGCCGTCGATGCGCACGGCCGTCACGGCGGCGCCCTGCAGCGACGACAGCAGCGTGCGGCGCAGCGCGTTCCCCAGAGTGATCCCGAACCCTCTTTCGAGCGGCTCGATGACGAACTTGCCGTAGCGGTCCGTGTTGGCCGCGTCCGGCGCGATTTGCTTCGGCATGGTGAGGTTCTTCCACTTCATCGTTCAGCCTCCCCGTGGGTGGCGCGAGGTTACTTCGAGTAGAGCTCGACGATTAGTTGTTCCTTGATGGGCACCGGAATGGACGCCCGGGTCGGGATGCTGCGCACCCGGCCGGCCATTCGTTCGGTGTTCAACTCCATCCATTCGGGCACTCCCTGCCCCCTCCGGGCCTCGAGCGAGCTCAGGACGACCGCGAGCTTCCGGCTCCGTTCGCGCAGCCCGATCTCGTCGCCCGCCTTCACCTGGAGCGAGGGAATGTCCACGGCGCGCCCATTCACCGTCATGTGCCCGTGCCTCACGAGCTGGCGTGCCGCATTGCGGGACGGCGCCAGGCCGAGCCGGAAGACCACGTTGTCGAGGCGCCGCTCCAGCATCTGCATCAGCACATCGCCGGTCACGCCCTTGGCGAGCGCAGCCTTCCCGAACGTGTGCCGGAACTGACGCTCGAGCAGCCCGTAGATGCGGCGTGCCTTCTGCTTCTCGCGCAGCTGCTGGCCGTAGTTCGTCTCCTTGATGCGCCGGCTCTTGCCGTGCTCGCCCGGCGCGTAGCCCCGCCGCTCGAATGCGCACTTGTCGCTGAAGCAGCGCTGGCCCTTCAGGAACAGCTTCATGCCCTCGCGCCGGCAGAGCCGGCAGCGTGCGTCGTGATAGACCGCCATGCTCTCCTCCTAGACCCGGCGCCGCTTCGGCGGCCGGCAGCCGTTGTGCGGTATGGGTGTCACGTCCTTGATCGCGGAAATCTCGAGACCCGCCGCCTGCAGCGATCGGATGGCTGCCTCGCGTCCTCCGCCGGGCCCCTTGACCAATACCTCGACCCGCTTCATGCCCTGCCCCAGGGCCTCGCGCGCGCAGGCCTCGGCCGCCACCTGGGCGGCGAAGGGCGTGCTCTTGCGCGAGCCCTTGAAGCCGACCTTGCCGGCGCTGGCCCACGTGATCACGTTGCCGTCGAGATCGCTGATCGTGATGATCGTGTTGTTGAAGCTCGCCTGCACGTGAGCGATACCGTTCGAGCCCACCTTGCGGTCGCGCTTCTTCGCCTTCTTGACATCTGCCACTCGATACCTCCGTCGGGGCCTTCGAGGCCCGCTCGGTTCGGCCGGAGACGGCCGATCACCACGTTGGCTCCGTCGCTCGTCGCCGCGACGTCTCCTTCAGATACGACTCGCTCCTCGCTGCTTCGCCGGGCCCGCTGTCGCGGGTACGCCGCCCTCGGCCGCTTCCGGCCGAGCCGTGCTCATCCGCCCGGTTTCTTCGGCGCCGGCCTGGCCGCAGCGACCGGCTTCTTCATCGCGCCCGCGGTCTTCTTCGGGCCCTTGCGCGTCCGTGCGTTCGTCCGCGTCCGCTGCCCGCGCACCGGAAGTCCACGCCGGTGTCGCAGGCCGCGGTAGGCGCCGATGTCCATCAGACGCTTGACGTTCATGGCCATCTCGCTGCGCAGCGAGCCCTCCACCTTGTACTCGCGCTCGATGATGTTGCGCAGCCGGCCGGAGTCCTCGTCGCTCAGGTTCTTGACGCGCAGGTCGGGACTCACGCCGGCGGTGGCCAGGATCTTCTTCGCGGTGCTCCGACCGACGCCGTAGATGTAGGTGAGCGCGATCTCGATGCGCTTCTCGGACGGCAGATCCACGCCTGCAATGCGTGCCATGGTCTCCTCGCTACTTCTGACGCTGCTTGTGCCGCGGATTGCGGCTGCAGATCACTCGAATCACGCCTTTGCGACGCACGATCTTGCAGTGCTCGCAGATTACCGGTACACGATCCGCCCGCGGCTCAAGTCGTACGGCGAGAGCTCCACCGTCACCTTGTCGCCGGGAAGGATCTTGATGAAGTGCATCCGCATCTTGCCCGAGATGTGGGCGAGCACCTTGTGGCCGTTTTCCAGCTCCACGCGAAACATCGCGTTCGGCAGCGGCTCCACGACCGTGCCCTCGACCTGGATGCCTTCCTCTTTCGCCAGAGTTCTATCCCTCTCCCTCGGCCACCGACAGGATCTCGGGCCCCCGCGGCCCGACCGCCACCGTATGCTCGAAGTGAGCGCTCAGAGAACCGTCCCTCGTTACCACTGTCCAGCCATCGGGCTGGGTCACGACTTCGGGCCCCCCGACGTTCACCATCGGCTCGATCGCAAGCACTTGGCCGGCCATGAGCCGCGGGCCCCGCTCGGGCGGTCCGTAGTTCGGCACCTGCGGCTCCTCGTGCATCTCGCGCCCGATCCCGTGCCCGACGAGCGACCGCACCACCGAGAAGCCCTGGCCCTCCACGTACGACTGAATGGCGTGTGAGATGTCTCCCACGCGCTTCCCGGCGCGCGCCTGATCGATCCCGCGCGCCAGGGACTCGCGCGACACGGCGAGCAGGCGCCGCGCCTGCTCGCTCACATCGCCGACCGGCACGGTGATGGCGGCGTCGCCGTAGAAGCCATCCTTCTCCACTCCGACATCGATCCCCAGGATGTCGCCCTCCTCGAGCCTTCGCGCCCCCGGGATCCCGTGCACGACCTCTTCGTTGATCGCCGGACAAATGGACGCCGGGAAGCCTCGGTAGCCCTTGAACGCCGGCCGCGCGCCATGGTCGCGGATGAACGTCTCCGCCGCCCGGTCGAGCTCGGCGGTCGTCACTCCGGGACGAACCTCGCGGCACAACATGTCGATCGTCTTCGCCACGATCCGGGCCGCGGCCCGGATGGCGTCGATTTCATCACGGTCTCTCAGGTACACCATGTCTTCATCCGCCGGTCGGCTCTCTCGGCGGCGTTGCTCCTCCTCGACGTATCTTATCCTACGACTTCGCCGCCCCGTCGTGCCGCCGGGCGCACTTCGTGCCCGGGCAACTAACCGGACCGGACGCTCGCCCGGCCGCCGAGCGCTCCCGCAAGCCGCCTGTGCACATCGTCCGGTGTCCCGTCGGCGTCGACTTCGGTGAGCCGGCCGCGCGCGCGGAAGTGCTCGACGGTCGGTCCCGTCAGCTCGCGGTACACCTCGAGCCGCCTCCGCACTGTTTCCTCCGCATCGTCCGCGCGCTGCACCAGCTCCACCGTGGGATGGTCGTCGCAGTGACGGCCGTCCCGCGGCGGCGCGCTTTCCAGATTGTACGCCCGCTTGCACACCGGACATTCCCGGCGCGCCGTGAGGCGGTGAACCAACCGCATTTCCGGTATCGCCAAGCACACCACAGCGTCCAGCGGCTTCCCGCGCTCCGCCAGCATGCGCTCGAGCGCCTCCGCTTGCGGCACCGTTCGCGGAAACCCGTCGAGCACGAAGCCGCGCGCGGCATCGGGCTGCCCCAGGCGCCCCCGGACCAGCTCGATCATCACATCGTCGGGCACCAGCAGCCCGCGGTCCATCCGGCGCTGCGCCTCGAGCCCCAGCGGGGTGCGGCGCGCAGCCGCCTCCCGCAGCATCTCGCCGGTCGAGATCAGCGCCCATCCCCGCTCGGCGGCCAGCCGACGTCCCTGCGTGCCCTTGCCCACGCCAGGGGGTCCGAGCAGCACGACCCGCACGTTACATTCTCGTTCGGCCGCGGATGCGGCCGCGTTTCACGAAGCCCTCGTAATGGCGCATCAGCAGGTGAGACTCGATCTGCTGGAGCGTGTCGAGCGCCACTCCCACCACGATCAGCACGCTCGTGCCGCCAAACGTCAGGAACGGCATCCCGAACCAGGCGATGAACGCGTCCGGCAGCACAGCCACCAGCGCCAGGAAGACCGCGCCCGGGAGCGTGATGCGCGACAGCACCCGGTCGATGTACTCCGCGGTCTTCCGCCCCGGGCGGATGCCCGGCACGAACCCCCCGTACTTCCGCATGTTCTCGGCGAGATCGTTGGGATTCAGCACGACCGCCGTGTAGAAGTAGGTGAAGAAGATGATGATGGTCCCGTAGAAGAAGTTGTAGAGGAAACCCAGCGGGTTGAACCATTGCCCGAGCGTGGCCAGCGGGCTGTCCGGCGGCAGGAAGCCCGACACCGTCGCCGGCAGGATCATCAGGCTCGAAGCGAAGATGATGGGGATCACCCCCGCGGTGTTGACCCGCAGGGGAATGTGGGTGCTCGCGCCGCCGAACATGCGCCGGCCCACGATGCGCTTCGCGTACTGCACCGGGATCTTGCGCGTCGCCTGGGTCATCACGATCACGACCGCGACCACCCCCACCATGATCGCGAGCGCCGCGACGATCGCGAACGGCGAGATCGCCCCGGCGCGGAAGCTGTCCACCGCCTGGAACAGCCGGTTGGGAACGCCGCCCAGGTTGTTGACGAAGATGATCAGCGAGATGCCGTTCCCGATGCCGTGCTCGGTGATCTTCTCCCCCAGCCACATCACGAAGATCGTGCCCGTGGTCTGCGTCAGCATGGTCGAGAAGGCGAACAGGGGTCCGGGGTTGGGCACGACGATCTCGCCTCCGAAGTGCCCGGGATTCTGCAGGAAGACCGAGTAGCCCAGCGACTGGATGATCGAGATCATCACGGTCCCGTAGCGGGTGAGCTGGGTGAGCTTCTTCTGCCCTTCCTCGCCCTCCTTGCGCAGCTTCTCGAAGTACGGGACCACGGCGCCCAGGAGCTGGATGATGATCGAGGACGAGATGTACGGCATGATGCCGAGGGCGAAGATCGTCGCGCGCGAGAAGCCGCCGCCCACGAACAGGTCGTAGAGGCCGAAGAGCGTCCCGCGCTGGCGCTCGAGCGCCCGCGACAGCGCCTCGCCGTTCACGCCCGGCGTGGGCATGTGCTCGCCCAGGCGATAGACGACGAACAGCATGAGCGTGAACAGGATCCGCCGCTTGAGCTCGGGGACCTGGAAGATGTTGCGCAGCTTCTCGAACATGCGCCTCTAGGCCTTCGTGATCGGTGGGTTCGGGGCCGTTGCCTTGGGCGACGGCTTCGCGGCCTCGGCCGCGGCCGCCTTGCCACGCGCTCTCAGGATCTCCAGCTTTCCGCCCGCGCCCTCGACGACCTGGCGTGCCTTCTCGCTCGCGGCCTCCACGCGCACCGTCAGCGCCGCCTTGAGCTCGCCGTTGCCGAGGAGCTTGATCGGGCCTGGCCGCCGCACGAGGCGCTGGGACTCGAGCCACGCGCGGTCCACGGTGACGTCGGCGGGGGCCATCGCGAGCCGCCCCACGTTCACGACCTGATACTCGATCCGCATCGGGTTCTTGAACCCGCGCTTCGGCAGGCGGCGCTGCACCGGCATCTGGCCGCCTTCGAACCACGCCGGGATCTTGCCGCCGGCGCGGGCGTGGCGCCGGCCGCGGGCCGCAAGTTCCCGATCTTGACGCCCGCGCTCACCGCTCCACCTCCTCCACCCGGACCAGGTGGCGCACCTTGAAGATCATGCCCCGGATCTGGGGCGTGTCCTCGTGCTCGACGGCGTGATTCATCGTGCGGATCCCGAGCGCCTCCACCGTGCGTCGCTGGTCGCCCGTGTGTCCGCTGGCGCTCTTGATCTGGCGGATGCGGATCTTAGGCACCGGGGGCCTCCCGCTTCGGGCCGAACATCTCCTCGAGAGTCCGACCGCGCATCGCGGCCACGTCCACCGGGCGACGCAAGCGCTTCAGGCCGTCCACGGTGGCCTTCACCAGGTTGTGGGGGTTGCGGCTCCCCAGGCACTTGGTGAGCACGTTCTGCACTCCCGCCACTTCCAGCACAGCGCGTACGCCGCTGCCTGCGATCACCCCGGTCCCGGCCGAGGCCGGCTTGAGCAGCACCTCGCCTGCGCCGAAGTGGCCGACGATCACGTGCGGGATCGAGCCCGTGCGCGTGATCGGCACGGCGAAGAAGTTCTTCTTGGCGGTTTCGCCGGCCTTGCGGATGGCGTCCGCGACCTCGTTCGCCTTGCCGAGGCCCACGCCCACGCGTCCGTGCTGATCGCCGACCGCGACGATGGCGTTGAACGAGAAGCGCCGGCCGCCCTTCACGACCTTCGCGCAGCGGTTGATCTGGATCACCCGCTCGAGGAATTCGGACTTGGGTGCTTCGGTGCTGCGAGCCACGAGACCTCCTTAGACCACTAGAATTCCAGACCCGCGGAGCGGGCCCCGTCGGCGAGCGCCTTGATGCGCCCGTGATAGCGGTATCCGCCGCGGTCGAAGCACGCCCGGGCGATGCCCTTCTCCTTCGCGCGCTCGGCGAGGCGCCGGCCCACGGCCGCGCTGAGCCCGATCCTGCGCGCGGCCTCGCCCGCGGGCGCCAGCGCCTCGCGGCTCGAGGCCGCTGCCAGCGTGAGGCCGCGCTGATCGTCCACGAGCTGCGCATAGATGTGCTTCGCGCTCCGGAACACGGAGAGCCGCGGCCGCTCCGCTGTGCCCGAGACGCGCTTGCGAATCCGATAGCGCCTGATGCGGCGCCGCTCCACTTGATCGTGACGCCCGCTCATGTCGTCCCCGTCGCCCCCGCTGCCTTCCCGGCCTTCCGGCGGATGTACTCGCCTTCGTACTTGATCCCCTTGCCCTTGTAGGGCTCGGGCGGGCGGATCGCGCGGATATCCGCTGCCACCTGTCCCACCAGGTACCGGTCCGCGCCGCTGACGACCAGGCGGGTCGGATTCTCGACCTTGATCGTGATGCCCGCCGGCGGATCGAAGACCACCGGGTGGGAGAAGCCCACCTGAAGCGACAGCTTCTTGCCCTCCATCTGCGCCCGGTACCCGGTGCCCACGATCTCCAACGTCTTGCTGAAGCCGCTCGTCACGCCCAGCACCATGTTCTGGAGGTTCGCGCGCATCGTGCCGAACGCCGGGTTGCGCGTCGCCCGCTCGGAGGAGACGCGCGCCGTAGCGCCCTCGACCGCGACGGCCGTGCCTGCGATCACATGGGTGCTGAGGTCGCCCTTCGGTCCCTTGACGCGCACACGGCCGTCCCCAACCTCGACCGTGACCCCGGCCGGTATCGCGACCGGCATTCGACCCACTCTCGACATGCCTCCTCCTACCAGACCTGGCAGACGAGCTCGCCGCCCAGACCCGCGTCGCGGGCCTCGCGGTCGGTCATCAGCCCGCGGGAGGTCGAGACGATCGACGTGCCGAGCCCTCCCAGCACGCGCGGGATGCGCTCGCGAGGCACGTACTGCCGGCGCCCGGGAGTGCTCACCCGCTTGATCCCGCTGATCACGTTCTGGTCGTCCGCGGTGTACTTGAGGTACAGGCGCAGCACGCCCTGCTTGTGATCCTCGATCACCTTGAAGTTGTTGATGTAGCGCTCGCGCAGCAGCACGCGGGCGATCTCGGTCTTGAAGCGCGTCGCCGGCACGTCCACCTTGCGCCGCTTGGCGCGGATGGCGTTCCGTACGCCGGTCAAGAAATCCGCGATCGGATCACTGACGGACATCGCACCTCCATGGGACCGGCGTCCAGGCTTCCACCTGCAGCCCGGCCCCGCGATGGGCCCCCCCGGAGAGGGGCCGGCTCACCAGCTCGACTTGACGACCCCCGGGATTTGCCCGGTGAGCGCCAGCTCGCGGAAGCAGATCCGGCACAGGCCGAAATCACGCAGGTAGCCGCGCGGGCGCCCGCAGCGATGGCAGCGGGTGTAGGCGCGGACCTTGAACTTCGGCTTGCGCTTCCACTTCTCCACGATGGACTTCTTCGCCACTTCCCCTCCTCCGTATTCCTAGCGAACCCGGAACGGCATGTTCATGAGCCGCAGCAGCTCGCGCCCTTCCTCGTCGGTCCGCGCGCTGGTCACGATCGTCACGTCCATGCCGCGGACCTTGCCCACCTTCTCGATGTTGATCTCCGGGAAGATGATGTGCTCGGTCAGCCCGAGCGTATAGTTGCCGCGGCCGTCGAACGAGCGCGGGTTGAGCCCGCGGAAGTCACGGATCCGGGGCACAGCAACGCTGATCAGACGGTCGTAGAATTCGTACATGCGCGCCCCGCGCAGCGTCACAGCGCAGCCGATCGGGAGGCCCTCACGGAGCTTGAAATTCGAGATCGACTTCCGGGCGCGCCGGACCGCCGGACGCTGTCCCGAGATCTGGGTCAGCTCCACGACCGCGGCGTCCAGCAGCTTCTGGTCCTGGATCGCGTCTCCCACGCCCATGTTGATCACGATCTTCTCGATGTGCGGCGCCTGCATCGTGCTCTTGTACTTGAACTTCTCCACGAGCGCCGGGCGCACGCGCTCGACGTAGTGGCGCGCGAGCCGCGGCTTCTCGGCCGGTCCGTGCGGCCGCTCCTGGACCACCGGGCCGGCTTGAGGCGCCCCGGCTGCGCCCTTGCCGCTCTTTCCCGCCCGGGCGCCTTTCCCCGGCGCGCCGCCCTTCTCGGGCTTCGGGCTCTTCGCCTTCGGCTCTCCCGGGGTCGCGCCCGCGCCCTTTGCCTTCTTGTCGTCCGCCATTCCTTCGGGTCTCCTCGCCGCTGCTCGGCCGGCTACTCGGCCTTCGCGATCGTCTCGCCGCTCGCCTTCGACACCCGCTCGCGCTTCCCGTCCGCGAGCGCGCGGACGCCCACACGCGTGCCGCGCTGCAGGCGCTCGTCGTAGAGCAGCACGTTCGAGAGGTGGATCGGCGCCTCCTTCTCGACGATGCCGCTCTTCATGCCCTGCTTGCGCGCCTTGGTATGACGCTTGACGAAGTTCACCTTCTCGACCACGACGCGCCGCTTCTCCTCGTCCACCGAGAGCACCTTCCCGGTGCGTCCCTTGTCGTCCCCGGCGATCACTTGCACCGTATCGCCCTTCCGGATCCGGACCGCCATCAGATGACCTCCGGCGCGAGGGAGATGATCTTCATGAACGCCTTCTCGCGCAGCTCCCGCGCCACCGGGCCGAAGATACGGGTCCCGCGCGGTTCCTTGTCGTCATTGATCAGGACCACCGCATTCTCGTCGAACCGGATGTACGAGCCGTCCTTGCGACGGCCCTCCTTGACCGCGCGCACCACCACCGCCTTGGCGACGTCGCCCTTCTTAACCGCGGCGCCCGGAATCGCGTCCTTGATCGACACGACGACGATGTCGCCCAGCCGGCCGTAGCGCTTGTGATGCCCGCCCAGGACCTTGATGCACTGGGCGCGCTTCGCGCCCGAATTGTCCGCGACCGTCACCATGGTCCGCAGCTGAATCATGGCCGCCCCCCGCGGCGTGCGCCCGCCTGCGAGAACCCGAGACCGATGCCCGTCACTTCGCCCGCTCCAGCACTTCCACGAACCGCCAGCGCTTGTCCTTGGAGATCGGGCGCGTCTCCATGAAACGCACGAGGTCGCCCACCTTGCCCTCGTTCTTTTGGTCCGCCGACGCACGTAACGACCGTACGTAGGGTGCTTCACCAGGCGCTCGATGGAGACCACGATGGTCTTCTCCATGCGGTCGCTGACCACCCGGCCGACCCGGACCTTCCTGCGATTACGCGTCTCCATCTCCGTCATGCGCCTTTCCACCTCCTCGATCCCGGCTCCTCGAGGCGGGCGATCACGCCCGCCCGGGAGCCAGGCGACCTCAGGCCTGCTTGCGCTCCTTCTCCCCCAGCACCGTGAGCAGGCGCGCGATCTCGCGCCGGCCCTCGCGGATCTTGAGCGCATTGTCGAGCTGCTTCATCGAGTTCCGAAAACGCAGGTTGAACAGCTCTTCGCGCAGCTCGGCGATCCGCATGCGGATCTCGTCCGGCGTCTGGTCGCGCATCGCGTCCGCCTTCACCCGTCCCACGCTCACTCTCCTCCCAGCTCGCGCCGGTCCACGAAGCGCGTCCGCATCGGCAGCTTGGACGCCCCGAGCTTCATGGCCTCCTGCGCGAAGCTCCTCGAGATGCCTTCGAGCTCGAACAGGACTCGCCCGGGCTTGACCACAGCCACCCAGGTCTCGGGAGCGCCCTTGCCCTTGCCCATCCGCGTCTCGGCGGGCTTCTTCGTGACCGGCTTGTCCGGGAACACCCGGATCCACATCTTTCCGCCGCGCTTGATGCTGCGGGTGATCGCGACTCGCGCCGCCTCCAGCTGGCGGCTCGTAACCCATGCCGGCTCGAGCGACAGAAGCCCGTACTGTCCGAACGCGACGTCGCCGCCGCGATACGCCTTGCCGCGCATGCGCCCGCGCTGCTGCTTGCGGTACTTGACGCGCTTCGGCATGAGCATGATTCGAGTCTCCTAGCGCGCGGGCGCGACCGCGGGGGCGTGGCCCGCCGCCGCCCGGTCCAGCACTTCGCCGTGGAACATCCACACCTTCACACCGCACGTCCCGTAGGGCGTGAAGGCGGTGGCCTTCGCGAAGTCGATGTCGGCGCGCAGCGTGTGGAGCGGCACGCGCCCCTCGCGATAGGTTTCGTAGCGCGCCATCTCCGAGCCCCCGAGCCGGCCCGCGCAAGCCACGCGGATGCCCTTGGCACCGGCGCGCATGGACGACGCGATCGCCTTCTTCATCGCGCGGCGGAACGAGACGCGCTGCTCGAGCTGCTTGGCGATGTGCTCGGCCACGAGCTGCGAGTCGAGGTCCGCGCGCTTGATCTCCTCGATGTTGAGCTGCACGTGTCGCCCGGTCAGCTTCTTCATCTCTTCGGAGAGCTTGTCCACCTGCTCGCCCTTGCGCCCGATCACGAGGCCGGGGCGGGCGGTGCGGATGCCAATCGTGATCCGGTCGCCCTTGCGCTCGATCGTGATCTTGGAGATCCCCGCCTGGTAGAGGCGCTTCTTGAGGTAGCGCTTGATGAGCAGGTCCTCGCGCAGCATCTCCGGATACGCGCGCTTGCCGAACCAGCGCGAATCCCAGGTCTTTATGATCCCGAGCCGCAGGCCGATGGGGTTGGTCTTCTGTCCCATGCGCTCCTCACTCCCTCGTGGCCACGGTCACCGACACGTGGCTCATGCGTTTCAAGAGCGGCGTGGCCCGGCCCTGCGCGCGCGGCAGCCAGCGCTTGAGCGTGGGTCCGGCGCCCGCCACCGCTTCCTTCACGATCAGGTCCTCGATCCGCACCTTGCCGGCCTGCAGCGCATTCGCCACCGCCGACTTCAGAACCTTTTGCACGATGCGCGCCCCGTACTTGGGCGTGAACTCCAGCGTGCTCTGCGCCTGCTCCACGGTGCGGCCGCGGATCAGCTCGAGCACCTGGCCGCACTTACGCGGCGTGATGCGCACGAACCGCTGGATCGCCCGGGCTTCCATCTCAGGATCCCTTCTTGGCGGGCGGGGCACCGGGAGCGCCCGGGGCCGCGGTCTTCTCGGCCACGTGCTGCCCGTGACCGCGGAACACGCGGGTCGGGACGAACTCGCCCAGCTTGTGGCCGACCATGTTCTCGGTCACGTAGATGGGCAGGAACTTGTTCCCGTTGTGCACGGCCAGGGTGTGGCCCACGAAGTCCGGCGGGATCGTGCAGCGTCGCGCCCAGGTCTTGAGCACGCGCTTCTGAACGGGCCATGGTGGTTCGCCTCTCCTACTTCTTCCGCCTGCGCAGGATGAGCGAGTCGCTCAGCTTGCGCTTGCGGGTCTTGAGTCCCTTCGCGATCTGCCCCCAGGGCGAGCACGGATGGCGACCGCCCGAGGACTTGCCTTCGCCGCCGCCCATCGGGTGGTCGACCGGGTTCATCGCGACGCCCCGCACGCTCCCCAGGCGCCCCCGCCAGCGGTTGCGGCCGGCCTTGCCGAGCGACATGTTTTCGTGGTCGAGATTGCCGACTTGTCCGACGACCGCACGGCAGTTGACGTGAAACTTGCGGACCTCGCCCGAGGGCAGGCGCAACTGCGCGTAATCGCCCTCCCGCGCCATGAGCTGACAGAACGAGCCGGCCGAGCGCGCCACGCGCGCGGCGCGGCCCGGGAACAGCTCGACGTTGTGCACGCTCGTGCCGAGCGGAATGTGCTTGAGCGATAGGCAGTTGCCCGGCTGGATCTCCGCTTCTGGCCCCGACTGCACTTTCTGTCCAACCTTGAGCCCGTCGGGCGCGACGATGTAGCGGCGCTCGCCGTCGGCGTAGTTGAGGAGCGCGATGCGCGCGGAGCGGTTGGGATCGTACTCGATGCTGGCCACGCGGGCCGGAATGCCGTCCTTGTCGCGGCGGAAGTCCACGAGCCGGTAGCGCTGCCGGTGGCCGCCCCCGATCCAGCGCATCGAGATGTGGCCGTAGTTGTCGCGGCCGCCGGTCTTCTTGAGCGCCTCGGTCAGGCTCTTCACCGGCCGGCTGCGGGTGAGCTCGGAAAAGTCCACCATCACCGTGTGCCGCAGCGTCGGCGTGATCGGACGGAATTTCTTGAGACCCATGGTGGTCGCCCTCTAGACCTGCTCGAACAACTCGATCTTCTGGTCCGGCAGAAGCGTGACGATCGCCTTCTTCCAGTCGCTGCGCCGGCCGGAGAAACGGCCCTGCCGCTTGACCTTGCCGCGCAATTGCATGGTGCGCACCTCGCGGACCTTGACCGAGAAGATGCTCTCGACCGCGCGCTTGATCTCGATGCGGTTGGCGTCGCGCGCCACCTCGAAGGTGTACTGGTTGCGCCGCTCCCGCAGCACCGTGCCTTTCTCGGTGATGAGGGCCCGCCGCACGATCGCCCGTGGATCCTTCATCGCGAGAAGATCTCCTTCATCAGCGCCAGCGCGGGGGCGGTGACGAGCAGCGCCTCCGACTGGAGCAGCTCGTACGGGTTGATCTGGCTCGCGAGCGTCGTCTTGAGGTTCCGCAGATTCCGGCACGAGCGCACGACATTCGGATCGGCCTCGCCGAGCACGAGCAGCGTGCGCTTCGCCTCGAGCCCCAGGTGCTTCAGGACCTCGGCCATCTCGCGGGTCTTGGGAGCGGCAAACGACAGGGAGTCGACCACCGTGACCGCGTTCTCACCCGCCTTCTGGGAGAGCGCGGCGGCGAGCGCAGCGCGGCGCTGCTTGCGCGGCAGCTCCGTGCGGTGGTCACGCGGCTTGGGACCGAACGCGCGCCCGCCGCCCGGCCACAGCGGAGACGTGTTGGAGCCCGAGCGTGCCCGCCCCGTGCCCTTCTGGCGCCACGGCTTGCGGCCGCCGCCCGAGACCTCGCCGCGGGTCTTGACCTTGGCGGTCCCCTGGCGCTGGTCGCCGAGATGGCGTTTCACGGAAAGCCACAGCAGGTGCTCGTGAACGGGCTGGGCGAACAGCTCGTCCGGCAGGCTCGCCTCGCCCTTCGCGCTTCCATCCATGCCGAAGATCTTCGCGTTCATGTCACGCCTCCCGTTTCTCGACGAACACGATGCCGTTCGTCGGGCCCGGAACCGCGCCACGCACCAGCAGCACGTTCTGCTCGGGGTTCACCCCGATGACTTCCAGGTTCTTGATCCTGAGGTTCACCCCGCCCATCCGTCCCGGCAGGCGCTTGCCCTTGAGGACCCGCGAGGGATACGCGGACGAGCCGATCGAGCCCGGCTGCTTGCCGGCGGTCGGGCCGTGCGAGGCGTGGCCGGCGACGAACTTGTGGCGCTTCACGACCCCGGCGAAGCCGCGGCCCTTCGTGACGCCGCGCACGTCCACGTGCGTGCCCTTCTCGAACATCGCCACGGTGAGCGTCTGGCCCGGCTCAACGCCCGCCAGATCCGCGACCCGAAACTCGCGCAGGTGGCGAGCCGGCGGGAGATTGCGCTTCTTGAACTGGCCCAGGACCGGACGCGAGAACCGCGATTCCAGGTTGGTGCCGAACCCGAGCTGGATCGCCTGGTAGCCGTTCCGCTCCGCGCTGCGCACCTCGGAAACCGTGCACGGACCGGCCTCGATCACCGTCACGGGAATGGCCTCGCCCTTCTCGTCGAAGATCTGGGTCATCCCCACCTTTCTGCCGATCAGTCCCATCATGCGCATTCTCCGCCTAGGAAGCCGAGCGATGACCGTGTGCAACGCCCCGACCGAGCGGCGCCCGCAGACGTATCTCAAGATACGCCGAGGACGACGCGACCGAGGCAACGCAGCAGACGGTCATCGATCGGCTTCCTAGGTCTTGATCTCGATGTCGACACCTGCCGGAATATCCAGCTTTTCCAGGGCTTCCATGGTCTGCGCGGACGAGCGCGTGATGTCGATCAGGCGCTTGTGGATCCGGATCTCGAACTGCTCGCGCGACTTCTTGTCGACGTGCGGGCTGCGGAGCACCGTGTAGACCGTCCTCTTGGTCGGGAGCGGCACCGGACCCGATGTGACCGCCCCGGTCCGACGCGCGGTGCGCACGATCTCCGATAGGCCTGGATGTCGGCGACGACGCCGGCCCCGACCGTTCGCCCGCCCTCGCGGATCGCGAACCGCAGCTCCTTCTCCATCGCGATCGGCGTAATCAGCTCCACCACCATATCCACGTTGTCCCCCGGCATCACCATCTCCCGCCCCGTCGGCAGCGTCGCCACCCCCGTCACGTCCGTCGTCCGAAAGTAGAACTGCGGCCGGTACCCGTTGAAAAACGGCGTGTGCCGGCCCCCCTCTTCCTTCGTCAGGATGTACACCGACCCCGCAAACTTGGTGTGCGGCGTCACCGACTTGGGCGCCACCACGCACATCCCGCGCTCCAGGTCCTCCTTCTCGATCCCCCGCAACAGCAGCCCGATGTTGTCCCCCGCGATCGCCTCGTCCATGCTCTTGCGGAACATCTCCACCCCCGTCACCACCGTCTCCCGCGTCGGCCGCAACCCCACGATCTCCACCTTGTCTCCCACCTTCACCTTCCCCCGCTCCACCCGCCCCGTCCCCACCGTCCCGCGCCCCGAGATCGAGAACACGTCCTCGATC
>VBOS01000333.1 GCA_005893185.1 Candidatus Eiseniibacteriota bacterium | reverse complement strand
GCGCTCAGCTGCCGGTAGCCGATGTTCTCGAGCAGCGCGTAGAGCGCGAGGCCCTCGAGGTCGCTGCTGCGCCGGAAACGCGGGCAGGCGCTGCGCTCGAGCGCGACCGCCATCAGCGAGGGAATCGTCCCGCCCACCACGAACACCGAGAAGTAGATGACGAAGAGCGGGAGGTCGAGGTCGCCGCGGACCATGAGAACCACAAGCGTCACCTGTCCGATGCGCGAGCCGCCCGTTGAAGAGCAGCTCGCGGTTGAACCACAGCGCCTCGGCCAGTGCCTGGTACCATCGCGTGCGCTGGCGGGCGAGCACGCGCAGGCTCTCGGGCACGCGCGTCCATGCGACGGCGGCGGAGACGCAGCGCACGACCCGCTGCTTCCCGTTCTTCGCCGCCTGGCCCTGGAGCCGCATGCAGAGGTCCACGTCGTCGCCGACGTTGCCGCCGCGGAATCCGTCGGCCGCGCGGATCGCCTCGCGCGAGAAGAGTCCGAGCGTCCCGGGCACGATGAAGAGGCTGTCCTGGTTGCCCCAGGCGAGGCGCCCCGAGAGCAGGAGGCGCAGGTACTCGACGGTCTGGAAGCGGGCGAGCCGGCTCGCGGGCCGCCCGCAAAACGTCACGTTCCCGCGCTCGATCACGCAGCCGTTGGACGGCCGCACGACGCCGATCACGCCCGCCACCGATTCGTCCTCGTAGAAGGGCAGCGCGAGGCGCACCAGCGTCTCGCGCTCGAGCACGGTGCCTGCGTCCGCGACCAGCACCAGGGGATGGCGCGCGTAGGCGAGCGCGTAGCTCGCAGTTCGGGCGCGGCTTCCCGGGTGCGCCATGTCGAGCACGGTGAGGCCCGGGACGTGCGGCGACGCGTAGACGCCGCGCACGCTCCCGGGCGGCAGGCCGCTGACCGGCGCGCGCTTCGAGGGGCGCAGCTCGAACGCCTCGATCAGTCGCTCGAGCGTTCCGTCGGTGGAGCCGTCGTTCACGGCCACGACCTCGAACGTGGGGTAGTCGAGCCGGAGCAGTGCACGCACGGCGTCCACGATGGCGCGCGCGTCGTTGCGCGCGGGAAGCAGGATGCTGATCGCGGGCGCCTGATCGCTCTCGAAGAGGTGGAGCGGGTCGGTGAGGAGCTGGCGGCGGTGCTGCCGGCGGACTTCGTCCGATGCGAGGAACCCGAGCGCCAGATGCGCAACGAAGGCGGTGGCACTCGCGAACCCCCCCTGCGTCTCCCTCTGCCACTCGAGCTGCTCCAGCACCTCGCGCGCGATCTCCTCGGCGAACTGGTCGTGCCCGGCCTCCGCGATTTCCTGGAGCGCGCGGCGGCCTGCCTGGCCGTGCAGGCCGAGCGCGTAGGCCGCGTGCCTTCTCACCCACCACGCCACGTCGCTGGTGCACCTCGCGAGCGGCGCGACTTGAGCCGGATCGGGCACGACGCCGAGCGAGCGCGCGGCCTGCGCGCGCACCTCCCACATCTGGTCGTCGAGCGCTTCGACGAGCGCGGGCGCCGACCTCCGCGCGCCGATCCGGCCCAGCGCGCGCGCAGCTGCCGCACGCGCCTCGGCCGGGCCGTGGCGCAGGGCGTTCTCCAGCACATCGACCGAAGCCGTGTCGCGATGGAGGCCGAGCACCTCGATCGCAGCCAGCTGGATCGGCGCGGTCGCGTCCCTTCCGGCAACCGTGTTACGCAGCTCGCCCGCGGCATCTGGGCCGAAGCGCACGAGCAACCCGACGAGCTGGCGCCGGGTGCGGCGGGCGGTGGCATCGGGATGCTGGAGCAGCCAGGCGAGACCTTCGCGATCGCGCAGGCGCGAGAGGGCGAGCGCCGCCTGGATCGTGACGATCTCGGGCCCGCGCGCGAGCGCCTTGCGCAGCGGCTCGCACAGCTCGGTCGATTCGAGCAGCCCCACGCGCCGCGCCGCCAGCGCGCGCCGCCAGCTCGAGATGTGGCGCAGTCGGCGGGCTTCGCGTACCACCTCGGGCACCGCCAGCAGCGGGCTCGCGAGCGTTCGCCACTCATCTGCGGTCGCCCCGTCTGAAAACGCCTCGATCGCCGCCCACAGCGCATCGGGCCGCGCGATCGCCACCGTCTCGATCAGCTCGTCGGACTGGATTGCGCCTGCGAGGAAGCGCTCGAAGGCGGCGCTGACCTGCTCGGCCTCTGTGCGCGCGACCGTTCCCCGCTCGAGACCGGGGCCCGCGATGACGTTGATCGCCGCCCCCCAGCGATCCATGCGCTCCGCGAGGGCGCCCTGGAGCTGGCCGAGCCACCTTTCCGCCGCTGGATTCGCCATCGAGCCTCTCTATCACTGGACGGTCGGCCCCCCGCGCGGGGGGGGCCGCGGAGGCGATGCGGAGTCGCCGAGTTATCGGCGTCCAGCGGGGGCGGCTGGAGGGCGGACGTGATGAGCGGCGCCGATCCCAGCGCCGACCCGGAAGCCGGCACGTCTCTCGGCGCCGCTCACAGCAGCTTTACCAGCCGCGCTCACCGCACCGTTGCGAGCCGCCGCGTGAGCGCGCTCCCTTCCGCCTCGAGCCGGGCGAAGTAGAGCCCCGCGCCGACCGCTTGCCCGCGCTCGTCGCGCAGATCCCACGCGACCGCGTGCTCGCCCGCGGCCTGGGCACCCGACGTCAGCTCGCGCACCTTTCGCCCGGTCACGTCGTAAATCGCCAGCCTGACCGGCGCCTCATGCGGCAGGGCGAAGCGCAGCGTGAGAGATGCGCGGGCGGGGTTCGGGCTGGGGTCCGCGAACCTGATCACCGGCTGCGCGACACCCGGCGGCACATCCTCCGTGCTGACCTCGAGC
>VBOS01000331.1 GCA_005893185.1 Candidatus Eiseniibacteriota bacterium | reverse complement strand
AGCGCAAATTCAACCCGTGCGAGGCAATACGGCCATGCTCCGCCCCCCGATGGTTTACGGATACCTGGTCCTTACCGACACCTTGACCCGCAGCACGGCGAGACACATGCTAAGGAGGTGCGGGCGCTGTCGTCGCGTGCTGGCACCACGGGCGCCCCGGAGCCCCTCACAGGCGCCCTCGTGACTGGCGTGACGACGAGCGACGAGATCCTTGTGAAACGCAACCCCACCCCCAGAAGCCTCGCCGGAGTCATGGCGGGATTGATTCTCCTTGGTACTCTGGCTTGCGCTAAGGATCCGACCAGACCAAGACCCATACCAATCAGACCCGTTCCGGATGTGGACGAGGCGGCCGTTTGGTCTCACGACGGCCAGCACATTGCGTTCCACCGCAGGTTTCAGAGTGCCGACGGTCCCCCCGGCGTTTATTTCGTGAGCAAGTGGGGGGGCACCCCCCGCCTTCTGGCGCCCGGGGACTTCTGGTGGCCGAAAATGCTGAGCTTCTCGCCCGACGACCGCTACTTGGTCGGAATTTCGAACTTCGTCATGATCATCATTGACATCAAGAATGCTACGGTTCGTGAGCCCCTGCCTCCGGGCATCGGAGCCTACGAGCCCGACTGGTCACCCCGGGCCGATGCGATCATCTACTGGCGGTGGCCCGGCTTCCCCGCGACCCCGGACGATTCCGCCGGCCTCTATTTCCTCGACCCCTGGTCTGGGAATCAGAGGATATTCCTCGATGCAAGCGGCCAGAAGCTGTACGGAAGCAGAGATCGCGTTCATCAGGCAAAGTTCGACAACAGGCAGTATCTGTATGGTCCGGGCGGACGGGACTGGCCTCCGTGTCTTGGCCACGTCCCCGGCGTACGCAATCTATAAGATATCCGCTGTGGTACAGACGACCGATCCTCGGTGTCGAGGACCTGATGTTCAGCCAGATCAGCGGCCCGGGAGCGGGGGATTATCAGGTGAGGCGAGACGGATCGGGACTGGGGTTCACTAGGGTCGACCTTGGCCTTGCGGGCGTACCGTCGCCCGACGGTAGCGAGACCGTGTTCATGGGCAGCGATCCAGTCGATTCGTTGTCGGCTCTCTTTATCCGCGCCGTAGACGATCGCACGGGAGCCACAGTTAGGCAGTTGACACGCTACTCCCCGCCGCCTGGGAACGGACAATCTTCCGAGAAAGGCGAGCCATAGCTGGCACAGGTCACTCTCGACGCGTCAGGCCGGCGGGCTGGAACACTGGCCAAGAGGCCGTGAACGCGGCCGGAAGCGGGGCCGAGGGGCGGGACGGATGGCGGCCACACCGCGCCCGCATCGCCCTGTCCTGGGCCCTCGCAATAGGCCTGAGGGCCCTGGTGGCCCCCGCGGCGAGCGCGGCAAATCCGGGAGCAGTCACGCTCGGGCTCGAGGCCGGAGGCCGGAGCTTCGACGCCATGAGCGTGGGCGACGCGAGGCCGCAGTCCCGGGGTGAAGTGACGACAGCCCTCGAGATCGGCTACACCACGGGGCCGCACTGGATCGTGAGTGCGTCAGGGCGCTTTGGCGGTGCGTGGTTACCTATCGGGTGGGCGAACGCTCAGGTTTGGTCTCGGGTACGAGTACGGTGAGCCCCGGTCGTGGGCCAAGAACGCCGTGTTCAGCGACGAAGGGCCGCACACCTTCACCTCGGGCGGGGCCTTCAGAGCGGGCATCCACCAGGCGTGGGGCTCGCGGGTCGAGCTCCACGCCGCCCTCGAGCAGGCCATCTACCACGCACACGCCACGGACGCGTCCGTGGGAAACGTCTACAACTGGCTGGGCAGGGCCTTCTCGGCGACCGTGGGGGTGCGCTTTATCGTTATTCGCGGGCGCGAGTAACCAGAACAATGAGGGTGCGAGTGAACGGCGGCTGGCGCTACCGCACCAGCGGCCGCACCTCCGCCGCGCGCCGCGCGCTGGCCTCGACGCGCGTGCCGTCCTTCAGGCGTCGCACCAGCACTTGCGGCTCGTCGTAGCGGCTCGCTCATTCGAGCCGCTTGGACCGCTGCGCCCGCTGGGTCATAGAATGGCGGCCATGGACCCCTTGATCGAAGCGCTCAAACGGGACGTCGACCGAACGCTCCTGCGCGAGAACCTGCGGCGCACTCCCGAGGAGCGGGTTCTGGAGCTCATGGAGCTGTTGCGAGCCGCCGAGGAATTCGCGCGCGCGGGGCGGCGGCTGCGGGGCGAGGCGTGACCGACTTTCGGCGGCTCCTCGACGCCCTGTGCGCCGGCAGAGTGGACTTCGTCATCGTGGGTGGTTTCGCGGGGACGCTGCACGGATCGGCGATTCCGACCCGGGATCTCGACGTGGTCTACGCACGCGACGCCGCCAACATCGATCGACTGGTTGCGGCGCTCGCACCCCACCGGCCCTACTTGCGAGGCGCGCCCCCCGGGCTCCCGTTCCAATGGGATTCCGCTTCCGTCCGGGCCGGGCTCAACTTCACGCTGACGACCGATCTCGGGGCGCTCGACCTGCTCGGAGAGATCGCCGGCGGAGGAGACTACCGGGCGCTCGCGCCGCACGCGGGGCGCGTGACCATTTTCGGGGAATCGTGCCTCTGCCTCGGCCTCGAGAAGCTCATAGAAGTGAAGCGGGCTGCAGGCCGTCCGAGGGATCTGCAGGCGGTAGCCGATCTCGAGGCGTTGCTCGAGGAGCGCAGCGAGAACGGGCCCCCGCGAGATGGCCGGTGAGCGCCGGGTGACGGGCCCCTGCCACGGGCTCGACTCCGCCGCGCTACTTCAGCCTCCTCCGCACCTCCGCCGCGCGCCGCTCGCTGGCCTCGACGCGCGTGCCGTCCTTCAGGCGCAGCACCAGCACGCCGTCCTCGCCGCCGTAGGACTCGATCGCGTCGAGGTTGACGAGCGCCGCGCGGTGGGCGCGCACGAACCGGCCCTCGGGCAGCCGTGATTCGAGATCCTGGAGCGTGTAGTCCACCAGGTACTCGTGGCCCTCGGAGCGCGCGAGCACCAGCCGGTCGCGCGAGAAGATGAGCGGCACCTGCTCGAGGTCGAGCAGCTTGATCTCGCGCCGGTAGCGCACCGGCAGGCGCTTCAAGATCGCGGCACGCTTCGCGAGCTCGGGGCTGTCGAGCGCGGCCACGAGCGATTCGGCCTGCGCCCCGCGCCCGCCGCGCACCTCGGCCACCACGCGCCGAACGGCCTCGCCCAGCCGCTCGCGCCGGATCGGCTTGAGGAGGTAGTCGAGCGCTGCGACCTCGAAGGCCTCGACCGCGTACTTGTCGTAGGCGGTCACGAACACCACAACGGGCGGGCCGGCGCGCACGAGCTGGCGCGCCACCTCGAGCCCGGAGAGATCGGGCATGTGGATGTCGAGGAACGCGACGTCGGGCTTGAGCTGGTGGCACAGCGACAGCGCCTCGATTCCGCCGCGCGCCGCGCCCACGATCTCCAGCTCGGCCTGCTCGGCCAGCAGTTTCTCCAGGAACTGGCGCGCCCGCGGCTCGTCGTCCGCGATCAGCGCGCGCACCCGGTCGTTCTTCATGCGCCCTCCATCACGGCACCCGCCGCATCATGCCTCGCGCCGCCGCCCTTGCGCCACCGCAGCGTCACCACGAATCCGTCCGGCTGCTGCCTTCCGGCTTCCACGTGCGCGCCGGTCCCCGCGAAGCGTCGCACGCGCTGCTCGAGGTTCTCGAGCCCCACGCCGAGGCCGGGCGCGCCGTTGCCGGCGCAGCGCCCGTCGTCGGCGAACTCGAGCGTCACCCAGCCATCGTCCTCGCGCGCGGCGAGCGTGAGGTGGAGCGCCCCGTCCGCAGGAGCCGCGCCGTGCTTGAGGCTGTTCTCGACCAGCGGCTGGAGCAGGAGCGGCGGCACCGGGAGCGAGAGCAGCTCCTGCGGCCCCCGGTACTCGAAGATCAGCGGGTTCTCGTAGCGCTCGCGCGCCACGCCCAGGTAGTCCTCGACGAATGCGATCTCCTCGGAGAGCAGCGCCGCCGGGCGCGCGCCGGCCTCCACCGTGTAGCGCAGCATGTCGGCCAGCCGCTCGGTGAAGCGCTGCGCCGCCTTGGGATCGGTCTCGGTGAGG
>VBOS01000330.1 GCA_005893185.1 Candidatus Eiseniibacteriota bacterium | reverse complement strand
TGGGACTCGGCACATCCACGCTCGTGGGCGTGTTCTTCGGCGCGTGGCCCGCGGCCCGCGCGGCGCGGCAGGACCCGGTGGAGGCGCTGCGCCACGAATGAAGCTGGGACGGGCCTTGAGCCTCGCGCCCGAGGCGATCGGCATGTCGCTCACATCACTGCTCGCCAACCGCCTGCGATCGCTGCTCGCCACAGCCGGCGTCACCATCGGCGTGATGTCGGTGGTCACCATGGCCAGCATCATCCAGGGCTTCAACCACGTCGTGGTCTCGTCCATCACGTCGTTCGGGTCGCACGTGCTCTACGTCCGCAAGGTGGGTCTCGAGGATCTGTTCAATCCCACGCTCGCCGACACGATCCGCCATCGCCGCGCCTTCACCCTCGAGGATCGGGACGCGATCGTGCGGCAGTGCCCGGACGTCCGCGCGATCACGGTGCTCAACTTCACCGACGCGGTGACCGCCAGCTACCGCGGCAAGCGACTCCACAACATCCAGGCGCTCGGCGTGGACCCCCAGGTGCAGGAGGTGAACCGCTACGATCCCGCGAGCGGCCGCTTCTTCACCGAGGAGGAGGTGCGCAGGAGCGCGCAGGTGGTGGTGCTCGGCAAGTCGATCCGGGAGGCACTCTTCAGCGGCGGCGACCCGATCGGGAAGGACATCCACATCAACGGCGTGCCGTTCCGTGTGGTGGGAGAGCTCGAGCCCAAGGGCAGCAACCTGTTCGGCAACTTCGACGAGCTGCTCACGGTGCCCTACACCACGCTCGAGAAGTTCTTTCCGCCCGGCCCCGACGCCCCGTTCTTCGTGCCGAAGCGCGGCGAGTACTACTTCAACGCCGCCCCGGTCACTCCGGAGCGCAGCGCAGCTGCGATCGATCAGATCCGAGAGGTCCTGCGCCGGCGTCGCCACGTGTCGGCGCGCGGGCGCGACAACTTCGCCGTGTTCACCGAGGCCGCTTTCACCGACCTCTACGGCAAGCTCACAGGCGCGATCTACCTGGTGATGCTGCTGATCTCTTCGATCGCGCTGCTGGTGGGCGGGATCGGCGTGATGAACATCATGCTGGTCTCCGTGACCGAGCGCACCCGCGAGATCGGGCTGCGCAAGGCAGTGGACGCGCCGCGCGCGACCATTCTCACGCAGTTCCTGTTCGAGGCCGCCACCCTCACCGCGGTCGGTGGCCTCGCCGGCATCGCGCTCGGTGCCGCCATCGCCCAGATCGTGCGCGCGGTCTCGTCGCTGCCCGCCCACACGCCGCTGTGGTCGGTGCTCGTGGCGTTCGGCTTCTCGGTCGCGGTCGGCTTGTTCTTCGGCATGTACCCGGCCGTCCGCGCCTCGCGCCTCGACCCCGTGGAGGCGCTGCGCTGGGAGTAGGGGCAGGCTTGAGTCGCCTGCTATCATGCCCCCGGCATGAGCATTGAACGGCAACGACCGCATCACCCACATCAGCATCGAGGGGGCCTCCGAGCACAACCTGAAGCACGTCAACGTGGCGATGCCGCGCGACGCGATGACCGTCTGCTGCGGTCCCAGCGGCTCGGGCAAAAGCTCGCTGGCCATCGACACGGTCTACGCCGAGGGCCAGCGACGCTACGTCGAGTCGCTGTCGAGCTACGCCCGCCAGTTCCTCGGCCAAATGGAGAAGCCGGAGGTGGACGCGATCGAGGGCCTGTCGCCTGCGATCGCGATCGAGCAGAGGAGTGCCGGCTCCAACCCACGCTCGACGGTGGCCACGATCACCGAGATCTACGACTACCTGCGGCTGCTGTTCGCGCGCCTCGGCACCCAGCACTGCCCCAAGTGCGATACGAAGATGGAGCGCCAGAGCGTGGATGAGATCGTGGACCTGCTGCTCCAGCGCCACGCCGGCGCCAAGGCGAGCCTGCTCGCCCCGCTGGTGCGCGGGAGGAAGGGCGAGTACAAGAAAGAGTTGGAGACCGTGCGCCGCCAGGGCTACCTGCGGGCGCGTGTGGACGGCGTTTGGGCGGAGCTGGACGATCCGCCGAAGCTCGCGCGGACGAAACGCCACGACATCGACATCGTGGTGGACCGGCTCACCGTGGACAAGGCGGCGCGCGGGCGGCTCGCCGAATCGATCGAGGCAGCGCTCAAGCTGGGGGCGGGGCTCTTGACGGTGGCGCGCGAGGGCGAGGCCGACCTGGCGTTCAGCCAGGGGGCGGCGTGCCCCAAGTGCGGCACCAGCGTCGAGGTCCCAGAGCCGCGAAGCTTCTCGTTCAATTCGCCCTATGGCGCCTGCCGCGAGTGCGACGGGCTCGGCACCCGGCTCGAGGTGGATCCGGCGCGCGTCGTGCCCGATCCGAAGAAGAGCCTGGAGCAGGGCGCGGTGGTGACCTGGACCGACGCCTCCGGGACGTGGACGGGCGGCACGCTCAAGGCGCTGGCAAAGACGTTCGACTTCTCGCTCAAGCAGCCGTGGAACAAGCTTCCGGCCCGCATCCAGAAGCTCTTGCTCTACGGCTCGGGGGAGGAGGAGGTGCGCTTCGAGTTCCGCACCAAGAAGGGCTCGGCTTTCATCCACAAGAGCCGTTTCGAGGGCGTGATCTCGAACCTCGAGCGCCGCTACCGCCAGAGCACGAGCGAGTCGGTGCGGCGCTGGATCGCGAGCCTGCTGCATTCCACGCCCTGCCCCGCCTGCGGCGGCCGGCGCTTGAAGCCCGAGAGCCTCGCGGTGCGCGTG
>VBOS01000329.1 GCA_005893185.1 Candidatus Eiseniibacteriota bacterium | reverse complement strand
AGAAGGGTCGCCGCGCTGGCTCCGCTGCTCCTCGTGACCGCCGGCTGCGGACCCTCCGGCGGGTCGGGCGCCGCCGGCGCGGAGGCAGCTGTGCGCGGCGTGCTGGAGGCGCAGCGGCTGGCCTGGAACCACGGCGACATGGACGGCTTCATGGAGGGCTATTGGAAGTCCGACTCGCTCGTCTTCTACAGCGGCGAGAACGTGAGCCGCGGGTGGGAAGCCACGCGCGCCCGGTACATGAAGCGCTACAAGTCCGAGGGCCACGAGATGGGGACGCTCGAGTTCGATCTCCGTGAGGTCGCGGTGAACGCCCCGGACCGCGCCACCGTGCACGGGGCGTGGCGGCTCTCGCTCGAGGAAAGCTCGCCGCACGGCACGTTCACCCTCCAGCTCCGGCGCTTCGCCGAGGGTTGGAAGATCGTGGAAGACCGCACCGTGAGCGCCGCGCAGTAGGCGTCCTGCCCATGCCCACCTCCGAGCACTGGCAGATCCCGCGGGTCCTTGACGTGCTGGTCCGCGAGCGGCCGCAGACCGTGCTCGACGTGGGCGCGGGCTACGGCAAGTACGGGCTGCTGGCGCGCGAGTACGGCGGCGCGACTCGCGTGGAAGCTGTGGACGCGGTCGCTCCGCGCTTCCCGGTCTACGATCGCGTATGGCTCGGCGATCTGCGCGCGCTCGATTCGCTGCTCCCCGCCGATCCCGAGCGCTGGGACCTCGCGCTCTTCATCGACGCGATCGAGCACCTCGAGAAGGCCGAAGCCTGGAAGGTGCTCGAAACGCTGACGCGGCGTGCGAGCAAGGTGCTCGTCACGACGCCGTGGGGATTCCGGCCGCAGGAGATCGAGGGCATGCCGTACGAGACTCACCGCTCGGGCTGGTACCCGTGGGAGTTCCGCCGCCGCTGCCGCGTGCACCGTTGGTCGGTGTTCCCCGGGCACCTCACGAAGCACATGCGCCTGCCGCGCCTGTGGCAGATCCTGGTGCTGGTGAGCGCGAAGGGGTAGGTTTCGCGGTGATGTCGCGTATGGGCTCGGCGTGATCGCAGCGGGCGTCCTGTGCGGGGCGTTTTCCGCGGGAACGCTCTGGTTTCTCGTCGGGCTCGTCTGGGCAGCCATCTACAACAAGAACTATACGCACCGCCTCCTCCAGTCGGGCTTCGAGTTCTCCGATACTCCAGAGCGCACGGAGGACGCGAAGCGAGCCCTTGGAATCGTCGGCTAGCGTTCATGAAGGCGGCGGTCGAACGCGAGCGCGTCGATCCGAGCGCGGAGATCAGTTGAGCGCCGCTTCTCCCGGCTGTAACCTGCGCGTGAGTTCCGGCCGATAACCGACGGAGCAGGCGCGCCGCAGTGACGTGTGGCACCGTTCCGGGAGCCAGACCAATGAGCGAAACCGCCCGATCCTCCTCGCACGCCTCCGAGCAGGAAGCGCGCGCCGTCGCAGAGGCCTCGCGCGAGACGACGTGGGAAGCGCCGTCGTTCGTGAAGGAGCTGTTCCTCGGGCGGCTCAAGCTCGAGCTCATCCACCCGCAGCCCCAGCCCGATCCGGACGAGCAGCGGCGCGGCAAGGAGTTCATCGCCAAGCTCGAGCGCTTCCTCGAGGACGAGGTGGACGGCGAGCAGATCGAGCGCGACGCCAAGATCCCGGAGCGCGTGATCCAGCGCCTGCGCGAGCTGGGCGCATTCGGCGTCAAGATCCCGCGCGAGTACGGCGGGCTCGGGCTCTCCCAGTACACCTACGGGCGCACACATACGGGCGCGCGATGGCGATGGCCGGCACCAAGAGCGGAGCGCTCGTGGCGCTGCTCTCGGCGCATCAGTCAATCGACGTGCCGCAGCCGCTCAAGCTGTTCGGAACCGAGGAGCAGAAGAAGCGTTTCCTGCCGCGGCTCGCCAAGGGCGCGATCTCGGCCTTCGCACTGACCGAGAACGACGTCGGCTCGGACCCCGCCCGCATGGCCACGACCGCCATGCCGACCGCCGACGGCAGCGCCTACATCCTGAACGGCGAGAAGCTGTGGTGCACGAACGGCACGCACGCCGAGCTGCTGGTGGTGATGGCGCGTACCCCCGGCAAGGAGGGCAAGCCCGGGCCGATCAGCGCGTTCATCGTCGAGACCGCTTGGCCCGGCGTCGAGGTCGCGGAGCGGCTCGGGGCGTCGAGGTCGCGGAGCGGCTCGAGTTCATGGGCGTGCGCGGCATCGAGAACGGCCTGATGCGCTTCACCAACGTCCGCGTGCCGCGCGAGAACCTGCTGTGGGGCGAGGGCAAGGGGCTGAAGCTCGCGCTCATCACGCTCAACACCGGGCGGCTCACGCTTCCCGCCACCTGCGCGGCGGCGGGGAAGTGGTGCCTGCAGGTGGCGCGTCGTTTCGCAGCCGAGCGCGTCCAGTGGGGGAGGCCCGTAGGCCAGCACGAGGCGGTGGCGCAGATGATCGCCGACATCGCGGCGAAGAGCTACGCCATGGAGGCGGTCGCCGACCTGTGCTCGCTGCTCGCAGACGCCGGGCGCTCCGACATCCGGCTCGAGGCCGCGATCGCCAAGCTGTGGAACAGCGACGGCGCATGGGACGTGTGCGACCAGGCGCTCCAGGTGCGCGGCGCTTCCGCGACCTGCGGATCAACCGCATCTTCGAGGGCACGAACCAGATCATGCGCCTCTTCATCGCGCGCGAGGCGCTCGATGCGCACTTGAATGCCGCTGGCGACGTCGTGATGCCGGGTGTGCCGCCCGCGAAGCGGCTCGCGGGTCTGGTGCGGGCCGCGCGCTTCTACGCCGCCTGGTACCCCGCGCGCTGGCTCTCCTGGAGCGGCTGGCCCAAGTACGCTGGTCTAGGCCCGCTCGCCACGCACATGCGGTGGGTGGACCGCACCGCGAGCCGGCTCGCGCGCCAGCAGTTCCACCTCATGGTGCAGCACGGCCCCGGGCTCGAGAAGAAACAGGCCCAGCTCTTCCGCTGCGTGGACATCGGCGCAGAGCTGTTCGCGATGGCCGCCACATGTGTGCGCGCCCACGACGACGTGCGGAAGAGCGCGGCCGACGCGACAGCCATCCGGATCGCCGACGTCTTCTGTCAGCAGGCGCGGCACAGGATCGAGCGCCTGTTCGCGGCGATCCGCTCCAACGCGGATCCGGCCGCCTACGGCCTCGCGCGCGACGTGCTCGCGGGCCGCTACGCTTGGCTCGAGCACGGCATCATCGACGCGCCCGAGGCGCGGCACGCCGAGCCGGAGCGGGGAGCCGCGGCCGCGGGGAGCTGAGCCCTCCCAGTTCTTCGCTTGCAATTCGGCTTCATCCGGCTCAATACTCCCCATAGGCCGCCTATGCTCCGCCCCGGAGCGTTGGGTACAGGCCTCGGCCGCAGTTCCCCCCCCGACTGCCCCCGCTCGAAATACGGAAGGGATGGCGGCGTCTCTGGTTCCCTGCGCCGGTGGTCGACCGCCGGCGTATCCGGACGGTTGAGAATCCTTCGGACCGTCCTGATCGCGCCCCTCCTAGCCTCGAACCTCGCCTTCGCGCCCGCGATCCCGAACGCGGCGACCGCCACCCCGGCGAGTAGGTCGGCCGTCGGCAAGCCGACCCGCCGCGGCAACAGCCCCAAGTGCTTGCCGATCCAGCCCAGACCGCAGCGTCGCTGTCGCAGTACCCGAGGACGCGCGCGCTCGGCAGCGCATGGTCGTGAGCTGGGGCCCTCCCCATTCCTGGCGACCCTGTTCGCGAGCTGCGACACCGACGGCTCTGCCGCCGGCGGCGTGATCTCGGGGACGGTGGCCCACGGTGTGGGTGAGGCACGGCGCGGATTCCACCACCGGGAGTAAGTCGCGGCTGAAGCTGTATTTGGTCCACATGCTGGCGGCCGCCTTCCCGCAGGTACGCAAGATCGTCCCAACGAGACAGGCGACGTTCTCGAGAATCGCAGAACTCCAGCATCTCGTGGCTGCCGAATCGCCCGGTCGCGGTCTGGCTTGCGGAAAGGTGGGTCCAGTGATGCCCGTCACGCTGAAATCGTCGTCCCGTCGCGAATGCCCGGCGCCGGCCGTGGCGTTCGCGGCTCTACTCCTCATCATCGGCGCCACGCCTGCGCAGGCGATCCCGAACTCGCGCATCGAAGAGTTCGACAACACGATCTTCAAGGACGCGGTGAACACCACGGCGGACTGGAACACGTCGGCGGGGAAGTTGCAGATCTTCCCGTTCCGTCCGACCCTACTCGGGAGCTACGACACGCCGGGTAATGCCTATGACGTCGCGCTCTCGGGGACCGTGGCTTACGTGGCAGATGGACTGTCAGGTATTCGGATCGTCGACGTCAGCAACCCGGCGAGCCCGATCCTGCTCGGCAGCTTCGACACGCCAGGTGAGGCCGTTGGCATCGCGGTCGCGGGCACGAGGTGCTATGTGGCCGACAACTCGTCAGGACTCCTGATCTTCAACGTCAGCAACCCGGCGAGCCCCACGCTGCTCGGGAGCTACGTCACAGGAAGCACCGCGTTCGGCGTCGCGATCTCGGGCACGGTGGCCTACGTCGCGGACTTCTTCTCAGGGCTTCAGATCCTCGACGTCAGCAACCCG
>VBOS01000332.1 GCA_005893185.1 Candidatus Eiseniibacteriota bacterium | reverse complement strand
CGAGATGCCCCGTCACCAGCACTTTCATGCGACGATCTCCGGTGTGGGAATCGGGAACACGAAACGGCCCCCCCAGTCTCGGATGTAGCCGAGCTGCTCGATGAGCTCGGCCTTCAGGTTCCACGGGAGCACGAAGACATAGTCCGGTCGCGTTTCACGAATCTTGTCCGGCGGAAAGATCGGGATGTGCGTGCCGGGCAGATATTTTCCCTGTTTGTGCGGATTGCGATCGACCGTGTAGTCCAGAAAGTCGACGCGGATCCCACAGTAGTTTAGGAGCGTGTTGCCCTTCCCGGGCGCCCCATACCCGACGACCCGCTTTCCTTCCGCCTTCAGCCGGATGAGCAGCGCGAGGATCCGCCGCTTGGTCTCGCGCACCCGCTCTTCGAACGCTGCATAGTAGGCCAGCCCGTTGACTCCCGCCGCAACCTCGCGGGCCCGCAACGCCATGACACGCGCTTCGATCGGACGGGACCTTTCTTCGGCATGACGCGCGTAAATCCTCAGCGAGCCGCCGTGGGTCGGCAGCTCGTCGACATCGAAGATGGTCAGCCCGTGGGCCGCGAATGCACGCTCCGCGGCCCAGAGCGAGAAGTACGAGAAGTGCTCGTGGTAAATCGTATCGAACTGGTTCTGTTCGATCAGGCGCATCAAGTGCGGAAACTCGAGCGTGATCACGCCCGTGGGGCGGAGCAGCGTCTTGAGCCCGGCTAGGAAGTCGTTCAGCTCGTGGACCTGCGCTAGCACGTTGTTCCCGATCAGCAGGTCGGCGCGACGCCCCTCGTCCACCAGCGCGCGCGCCGTGTCGCGGCCGAAGAATGCCACCAGCGTGCGCACCCCCTTTGCGCGGGCCGCGTCGGCGACATTGGCCGCCGGCTCGATGCCGAGGGCGGGGATCCCCTTCTCCACGAAGTACTGCAACAGGTAGCCGTCGTTGCTCGCCACCTCGACGACCTGGCTCTGCGCGGTCAATCCGAATCGCTCGACCATCTGGTCGGTGTATCGACGCGCGTGCGCGAGCCAGCTATCGGAATACGACGAGAAGTACGCGTAGTCGCTGAAGATCGCTTCACGGCTCACGTACTGCTGGAGCTGGACGAGGAAGCACGCGTCGCACACGAGCACGTGCAGCGGATAGAAGCGCTCCACGGCATCCAGCTGCCCGTGACGGATGTAGCTCTCGCACAGCGGCGACATGCCGAGGTCGACGACTGTGTGGCGGAGCGGCGCCCCACAGCTGCGGCAGACGCCACGCTCCGGGGAGGTCGGCGGCTCCACTGCCCCGGGGCGCAGCGTGAGTACTGGGTACGTGGTGGGCACGTTCACCTCGTCACCCAACGAGACCTGCGGTATGCTTCTACATGGAGACGCGCTGCGAGATCGCCGTCGTGGGCGGCGGCCTGGTCGGCCTCGCGACCGCCCTCAGCCTGGTCGAGCGCGGGCGCGGGGGCGTCGTGGTGCTCGAAGCCGAGTCGCGCCTCGCGGCCCATCAGAGCGGCCACAACAGCGGTGTCGTCCACTCGGGTCTGTACTACCAGCCCGGTTCCCTCAAGGCACAGACCTGCCGCGACGGGAGAGACGCGCTGTATCCCTTCTGCGAGGCGGAGGGGATCCCCTACCGGCGGTGCGGCAAGCTCGTCGTGGCCACCCGCCCGGAAGAGCTCTCGAGGCTCGACGAGCTGGAACGGCGTGGTCGTGCCAACGGGCTCCACAGTCCGCGCCGGCTCGGCGGGGCCGAGCTCAGCGCCGTGGAGCCGGCAGTCGCGGGATTGGCGGGCTTGTGGATCGCCGAAACAGGCGTCGTGGACTTTGTGCAGGTGGCCGAGGCCTACGCGCGTCGCGTGCGTGCCGGCGGAGGCGAGGTCACCACGGGAGCCCGGGTGACGCGCGTCGACGCGGATCACGCCGGGATGCGAGTCGAAACGAGCGCGGGCCCGCTTCGGACGAACTTCCTGGTCAACTGTGCCGGCCTTCAGGCCGATCGCGTCGCGCGTCTCTGCGGCGTTGAGCCGGACGTGCGGATCATTCCCTTCCGGGGGGAGTACTACGAGCTCGTCCCCGAGCGTCGCGCGCTGGTGCGCAACCTGATTTATCCGGTCCCCGATCCCACGTTTCCCTTCCTCGGCGTCCACTTCACGCGGACGATCCACGATCGTGTCGAAGCCGGTCCCAACGCCGTGTGGGCCCTGAAGCGGGAGGGCTATGGGCGTGCCAGCGTGTCGCTGCGCGACGTGGGCGACGCGCTGCGGTTCCCTGGCTTCTGGCGCCTGGTCGGTCGTCACTGGCGCAGCGGCCTGGCGGAGCTGCACCGTTCGTGGAGCAAGCGGGCGTTCGTAACGAGCCTGCAGCGACTGGTGCCCGCGCTCCGGCCCGAGGACGTCGTGCCGAGCGGCAGTGGCGTGCGGGCGCAGGCGGTGGATCGCGCCGGGCGCCTGGTGGACGACTTCGTCATCCGCATCGCACCACGATCGGTTCACGTTTTGAACGCTCCGTCCCCCGCCGCCACCGCGTCGCTCAGCATCGGCCGGAGGGTCGCAGATTGCGTGCTGGGGATGCCGAGCAGCGCCAGCAGCCGGTCGTACTGACGGTCCAACGCTTGCCGGGCCTCGGCGAGGCGGGGCGCCACGCCCCGCCTGAACGCTTCGCTCCCGCGCTCCAGCGCCAGGAATCGCTCCTGGAGGGTCGCGAGCTCGAGCTGCCCGAAGTCAATCGTGTAACGCTCCTGGCCCATCAGCCGCATGAGGTCTCGCGTCTTGGGCTGGTAAGCGACGCCCAGTACCGGCTTCCCCAGGAGGAGCGGAAACAGCACACCGTGATAGCGCGTCGCGACCACGACGTCCATGCGCCCGATGTCAGCGAACAGCGCCTCGAGCGAATCGATCGGCCGCTCGTCGAGCAGCACCCCTCCCCTCTCACCGCTGCCGCCGACCGTCCGCTGCATCCGCGCGCGCACCTCCCGAATCGTCCGAGGATCCGCACGGATCTGGGTCGGGAAGAACACCACCACGTACTCGCGTTGCACGAGCCAGTCGGCGAAGCTCGCCAGCGTATCGAGATACCGTTCGTACGCGCGTCGGTCTTCTTCCGGCCAGTAGAACCCGTCGAGCACCGGCATCGGGTTGATCCCCACCACCACGCGCCGGCGCTCGCGCGGGGGCTCGCCCCGCTGCCAGTTCAAGCTGAAGACCAGGTCCGGCACGACCGGGTGCTCCCCGGGGACGTGGAGGGATCGAATCAGGTCGCGCGAGCTGTTCTCGCGGTAGGAGCGGTAGTCCGCCCACGTCAGGCAGCGCCGGATGAGCGCCTTGCCGGTCCGCGTCTCGAGCGGACCGGCCCCGATGCTCACGAACGCCACCTTTGTCCCGCGTAGCCGGGCGAGCAGCGTCCACCGGAGCAACGTGAAGGGAAAGGCCCACGGGCCGCCCCAGTAGTCCATCAGCTGGGCCGACCCCGCGACGATCAGCAGGTCCGTCCCCCGGAGCAAGCGGAAGCAGGAGGCGAGGAAGCGCGGCTCACGAACAGCGGCCACCGCGAGCCTCTGGACCCCGCGCACCACGCGCACCAGCGCGACGGCGCCGGGGACTCGCCGAACGGCCCGGCGCAACGCTTGGACCAGCGTGCTCCGGGAACTGCCGTGTGCGGGCTCCCGAGTCTCGTCGTGGGCATGGGCCATCCCGTCCTGGACTCTCCCTGGGCGAACTGGATATGCCGGGATCCCGTGGCGCAGCCGCGTGTCGGCCGGTCGCGCAGTGATTCCATAGAGCTCGGCTGTGGGGCAGAGCCGCTGCAGGTTTTGCCGGACGGCCGCGACGATAGCCTCATCGCCCAAGTTCCCGTTCCCGACGTGCGC
>VBOS01000328.1 GCA_005893185.1 Candidatus Eiseniibacteriota bacterium | reverse complement strand
CCGCCGCTCGACTTGGGCCTCGTGCCCCATGCAATTCGCCCGCTTGAGGGCGGCTCGTTCCCTCTGTTAGCGTCGCATCTGCCCGAAAATCCACGCCGCCGCGCGCAGCATCCAACGTCTTTGCGGAGGGGCCTGCCGCCTTACGAATCTCCTCGAACCCAAGGAGCTATCCCGTGTCCAGCAATGGACTTCCAGAGATCGTGATTATCTCCGGCGCGCGCACGCCCATGGCCGAATGGATCGGCGGGAAGCGTGGCGACGGGCTCCCCGGCGGAGCGCTCGCCCCGGTCTCGGCGATCGACCTCGGCGCGGTCGCCTCTCGCGCGGCGCTGACGCGGGCGGGTGTCGCGCCCGAGACCATCGACCACGCGGTCTTCGGCAACGCGCTCCAGACTTCGGCCGACGCGCTCTACGGCGCGCGCCACGTGGCGCTCAAGGCCGGCGTGCCGATCGCGGTGCCAGCGCTCACCGTGAACCGGCTTTGCGGCTCGGGGATCCAGAGCATCGCCACGGCTGCGCAGATGATCCAGCTCGGCGAAGCATCTTGGGTGCTCGCGGGCGGGATGGAGAACATGAGCCAGGCCCCGCACGTGCTGCGCGGCGCCCGCGCCGGCATTCGGCTCGGACCCGGCGGGACGCTCGAGGACTCGTTGTTCGTGGCGCTGCGGGACAGTTTCTGCGGCCTCTTCATGGCGCAGACGTCGGACAACCTGGCGCGCAAGTACGGGATCACGCGCGAGCAGCAGGACGAGTTCGCGCTGCGCTCGCACCGGCTCGGCAACCAGGCGAACACCAACGGCCGCTTCGCCGAGGAGGTCGTCCCGGTCGAGGTGAAGCAGGGGAAGAAGACGGTCGTGGTGGAGAAGGACGACCATCTCTTTCCCAGCACGACGATCGAGAAGCTCGCATCCCTCCCGCCCGCCTTCGGCCCGGAGTCGTTCGTGACCGCCGGCAACGCGTCGGGCGTTGTGGACGGCGCGGCGGCCGTCGTCGTGACGAGTGCCGCGAAAGCGAATGCGGCGGGCAAGAAACCGCTCGGCTCGGTGCGCGCATGGGCGAGCGTGGGCGTGGATCCCGCGACCATGGGGATCGGCCCAGCGCCCGCGATCCGCAAGGTGCTGGAGAAAGCGGGCCTCAAGCTCGATCAGGTGGATCTCTTCGAGATCAACGAGGCGTTCTCGGGCCAGTTCCTCGCGGTGGAGAAGGACCTGGGGCTCGATCGCGACAAGGTGAACGTGAACGGTGGCGCGGTGGCGCTCGGCCACCCGCTGGGCGCCACCGGCACGCGGCTCGTCTACACGCTGCTGGTCGAGCTGGCGAAGCGCGGCAAGCGCTGGGGCATTGCCTCCGCCTGCATCGGCGGCGGCCAGGGCATCGCGATGTTGCTCGAGCGGGCGTAGAGCCCGCGACGCCACCCCCGTGACGGGCCATTCCTGATCGCGCCTTGCCGCGCGACGACGCGATGCGTCATGCTCGGCCGCCATGGACGATCGCGAGCTGATCTACGACTGGAACGAGGCGGGCGAGCACTGGGAGAAGCCCGCATTTCGCATCCAGCTCGACGACGAGACGCTGCGCGACGGCCTGCAGTCGCCCTCGGTCAAGAGCCCGCCGATCGAGGAGAAGATCCGCGTCCTTCACCTCATGGACCGGCTGGGCGTTGATACCGCCGACATCGGGCTGCCCGGGGCCGGGCCGCACGTGGTGGAGGACGTGACGCGGCTCGCCCGCGAGATCCGCGAGTCGAAGCTCAGGATCCAGGCGAACTGCGCGGCGCGCACGGTGCGGCAGGACATCACGCCGGTGATCGAGATCTCGCAGAAGGTCGGGCTGCCGATCGAGGTGTGCACATTCATCGGCTCCTCTCCCATCCGCCAGTTCGCCGAGAACTGGACGCTGGACATGATGCTGCAGCACACCGAGGAAGCCGTGACCTACGCGGTCTCGCACGGGCTCCCGGTGATGTACGTCACCGAGGATACGGTGCGCGCGCGGCCCGAGACGCTGCGCCGGCTCTTCCTCACGGCGATCGCATGCGGCGCGCGCCGCCTGTGCCTGTGCGACACGGTGGGCCACGCCACGCCCACCGGCGCCGCCAACCTGGTGCGCTTCGCGCTCGAGGTGGTGCGGGAGAGCGCCGCCGAGGTCGAGCTCGACTGGCACGGCCACTGCGACCGCGGGCTGGCTGTGGTCAACACGCTCGCCGCGATTCGCGCCGGCGCCTCGCGCGTCCACGCTTGCGCGATCGGGATCGGCGAGCGGGTCGGGAACACCCCCATGGACCAGCTGCTCGTGAACCTGCGGCTGCTGGGCTGGATCGACCACGATCTCGCGGCCCTCCCCGAATACTGCGAGCGCGTGAGCCGCGCGACCGGGGTGCCGATCCCGCCCAACTACCCGGTGGTCGGCCGCGACGCGTTTCGAACCGGCACCGGCGTGCATGCGGCGGCCGTGATCAAGGCCTTCAAGAAGGGCGAGGACTGGCTCGCGGACCGGGTCTACTCGGGCGTGCCGGCGAGCTGGGTCGGCCGCCGCCAGACCATCGAGATCGGTCCGATGAGCGGCGAGAGCAACGTGATCCACTGGCTCGAAGAGCAGGGGATCGAGCCAACGCCCGAGCGTGTGCGCGCGGTGTTCCAGCGTGCGAAGGTGGTGGACCGTATCCTCACCGACGACGAGATCCGCGCGGCCCTCGCGGGGCAGGCCGAGACGCGAATTTGACATGAGCGACCTCGTCATTCTGCTTGACAGTTGGACGGGCAGAGTGTGTTGTAGGGAGCTTGCGGGTGACGTGTGTTGGAGACCGACCACGTGTCACCGGGGGGGGGACCCGCATGCACCGTGCCGCAGCTCTTTGCTTCCTGATCGCCCTCGCGGGCGCCGCCCGGGCGAATACCACGAGTCTGACCTTCACGGTCCAGGAGCCGTCGGGCGTCATGCGCCTCGACGATCCGGTGACGAGCGGCTTCCTGATCGCCCTCGCGGGCGCCGCCCGGGCGAATACCACGAGTCTGACCTTCACGGTCCAGGAGCCGTCGGGCGTCATGCGCCTCGACGATCCGGTGACGAGCGGCGTCCCGATCGCCCTCGGCGACACGTCGAGCGCCTGGGCGCTGTTCGACGGGTTCGCTGAAGTCCCCGTCCAAACCAAGGTTCTCTTCGG
>VBOS01000326.1:2777-3175 GCA_005893185.1 Candidatus Eiseniibacteriota bacterium | reverse complement strand
CGCCGGACGGCTTGTGCATCGCGCTCTCGACCGGCAGCGACCGCAAGAAGTGGGTGCAGAAGAGCGATCTGTGGCTGGTGACAGTCACGAGTGGGAACGCGTTGAATCTGACCGCGGATTTCGACGGGGACGCGGAGACACCGGCGTGGGACCCACAATCGTTCATGCTCTTTTTCCACGCCGCCCAGGGTGTGACCACGCGGCTCGCGACCGTGACGCTGGCCAAAAGGGTTCAAGGGCGCGGCGCACCCCCTGCGAACGCCGCGGTGCGAATGGACTTCCGTCAGGCGCAGGGCGACGTCCGGGGCGTGGTGCTCGGCATCGACCGCGAAGGCGATGCCGGCGTGCCAGTGATCGCATCGAATGGACGCATGGCATGGGTCCAATCGCGGCCGCTC
>VBOS01000326.1:0-2679 GCA_005893185.1 Candidatus Eiseniibacteriota bacterium | reverse complement strand
CGCATCGAGGGCCTGCTGCTGCGCCCACCCGGGGCACCGCCGGGAGCGCGGCTCAAGACGCTCGTGCGGCTCCACGGCGGGCCCTACGGCGAGCGCTTCTCGCTCGGCTTTCAGGGCAGCTCGCAGTACTTTGCGGCGCGCGGGTATCAGGTCTTCATGCCCAACTTCCGCTCGAGCGGCGGCTACGGAACGGCCTTCCTGCTGCGCGAGCGCAGCGACTGGGGCGGCCAGGACTGGCGCGACGTGACGACCGGGATCGACAGCCTCGTCGCATCAGGGCTCGCCGACGGCGGCCGCCTCGGGGTTTTCGGGCACTCGTATGGCGGCTATCTTTCAGCCTGGGCGATCACTCAGACCGGCCGTTTCGAAGCTGCGTGCGTGAGCGCGGGCGCGATGGACCTCGCGTCGCATTACGGTCAGAGCGACATCCACAAGTACCGGGCGTTCGAGTTCGAGGGCTTCCCGTGGCAGGCACCGGAGCGCTGGGCGCGATCCTCGCCCTCCACCCACATCGCGGACGCGAAGACCCCGACGCTGATCCTGGTCGGCGAAGAGGACCACCGCGTTCCGTATCCGCAAGGCCAGCAGCACTACACGGCGCTCACGGCGCTGAACGTGACGGTCGAGTTCGTCCACTAACCGCGCGAGGGGCATCTGGATTCGTTGAAGGGGGCAACGTGAGGCGCAGCGCCTGGCTGATCATCCTGGTCCTGGGTGTGCTGGCGGTGATCGCGTGGATCTGGCCGACGATCTACCGCTACGACAAGATCATCGTCGACCAGGACACCTACATCGTGCGCATCCACCGCATCACCGGTCACGCGGACATCCTCGTGCCGGAGCAGGGCTGGGTCCCCTCGGAAGATCCGTGGGACACCGGCTCGAGCACGACTCCCGGCGACGGCCACACGTAGCGTGCCGGATCGCGCGTCGAAGGCGGCGGGCAGCCCGCGGGCGCAGGCGGCGACACGCAGTCCGCGGGCGCAGGCGGCGGGCAGTCCACGGGCGCAGGCGGCGGCACGCCCCGGGCGCGACCCGGCCGAAGCGGGGGCGCAGGCGCTCCGGCCTCGGCGCACGCCCGCCGCGTCCTCCGCGACCGCGCCCGCCGCGGCTCTGCGGGCGCTCGAACGCATCGCGCGCGAGTATGGGGCGGGCCTGGCTGCGCAGAAGCTCCCCCTCCTCGCGCGGCTCGAGCGCGTGTCGCTCGCGCGCGCGGGCGACGTGCTCCGGCTCCACGATGTGCTGTGCTTTCTGCGCGCCTACCCGGACGACCGAGCTGTGCTCGATCGGGTCGAGCGCATGCTCGCGGCGTTCGCGCAGCGCGCCGACCTCCGGCGCCAGTCCCAAGCGCTCGGCGACAGCGGCGTGGCAGGCACCGCGATTCACTTTCGCTTCTTTTCGCCCACCGCCCAATGGCTCGCGCGCCGCTGGCCCGAGCGGCTGACGGTGGACTGGAAGGCATTCGAGAACGACGGCGACCTCGGCGATCTGCTGCCGCTCCTCGCGCACCCGAGCGAGCAGCCGGGCCTGGACGAGTTCGAGTTCGAGGTGCGCGACTGGGTCGGGCGCCTGAAGGGCCCGCACGAGACCGACGCCGCGTTCCTGCTGCGTCGCTTCGCCGCGCTGCGGATGGACGAGCTCGCGCGCGAGGCCCTCTACGACAAGCTCGACCCGCCGCTCGTGCTCGAGCCGGGGCCCGGCACGCCCGCGCGCACGCACGCGAGGGTCGCTACGGCCGCAGCCGGCGCACCACCGCCCGCCCTGGCCCCCGGAGAAGCTGCGCCCGAGCGCATCGCGTTCCAGAAGCTGCCGCTTTCGCGCACGCGGCCCGCCCTCCGCGACGAGCTGGCGCGCCCGCCGATCGCCGTGCGCGAGGTCGACGAGCGTGAAGGCGAAGCGCTCATCGACCTCGCGCGCGCAGCGATGGTGACGCGCGCCCGCGACCTCGACGCGTTCTCGTGGGGCGATGCGCACGACGTGCGCATGATCGGGTGCGGCGAGGGGCTCGAGTTCGCGATGATCGGCATGATTCCCGAGCGGCGCCTCCTGCTCGAGAGCGTCTACGGGTTCCTCACGCTCAAGAACGGCGTGCCGATCGGCTACGTCCTGACCGGCTCGCTGTTCGGCTCGTGCGAGGTCGCATACAACGTGTTCGAGACCTACCGCGGTGCCGAGGCCGGGCCCGTCTACGGCCGGGTGCTCGCCACGAGTGCCCATCTCTTCGGCGCCGACTGCTTCATGGTCCCGCCCTACCAGCTCGGGCACGACAACGACGAGGCGATCGATTCCGGCGCATGGTGGTTCTACCAGAAGCTCGGCTTCCGCCCCCGGGATCGCAACGTGCTCGCGCTCATGCGCGCAGAGGAGCGGCGCTTCCGGGCGACCCCGCGCGCGCGCAGCACACAGGCGACACTGCGCCGGCTCGCGGCGCAGCCGGTGTTCTTCCACGCCGGCCGCGACCGCGACGACGTCCTCGGCGTCCTCGCGCTTCCCGCCGTGGGCCTCCGCATCACGGATTTCCTCGCGCGCCGCTTCGGCGCGGATCGCGAGCGCGGCGAGAGCGAGTGCGCAGCGGAGGCCGAGCGGCTGCTCGGCGCGGGCCCCGGAAGCGATTGGACGGAGGGCGAGCGCAGCGCGTGGGGGCGATGGGCGCCGCTCGTATGCATCCTTCCCGGTCTC
>VBOS01000327.1:4800-12767 GCA_005893185.1 Candidatus Eiseniibacteriota bacterium | reverse complement strand
CCAAGAAGTTCTTTCTGGCCCCCTACGTGGGGATCGCGGCGGGCTACGAGTGGCTGTACCTCCACGCCAAGGACTACCGCACCCAGGCAGATACCAGCCTCACCTACAGCAACCCCGCCTGGGAGTGGTACGCGGGGATGGGACTCAGGCTCTCGAGGTCGGTGCGCGTGGACGGCGAGGCGTACTACAACGGCGCAACGCTCGGGCGCGACGTGTTCGTGAACAACCAACGCCTGCGCGAGACCGTGGACATGAACGGAATCGGCGTGCGCGTCGGCCTCGACATCCTCTACTAGAGAGTGGGATGTGTCCCGAGCGGCGGCTGCGGCCTCGGCCCGCCGCCTCCGCCCCGCGCCTCGCGCCCCGGCGACGCATGGCGTGGTTACGCCTCGTTCCGGTGCGCTACTCCGCGACGTTGGCGGCGTGGGCGTCGAGCCAGTGCACGCGCTCGGCGTACAGCTCCGGCTCGCGCTCGGCGAAGGCCATGCAGCGCTGGCGGTGGCACGTCACGAAGATGATCTGGTGGTGCCGCGAGACGTACTGGAGCAGCAGCCGCATGCCGATGCGCGCGCGCTCGTCGTCGCTGGTCGCGAATGCGTCGTCCACGAGCAGCGGGACCGGCACCAGGCCACGCGAGAGGAACTCGCTGATCGCGAGCCGCAGCGCCAGGTAAAGCTGGTCGCGCGAGCCGGTCGAGAGCTGGAGCAGCGCCCGGGCGCGCGCGGCCGGCTGCCCGTGCGAAAACCGCAGCGAGAAGTCCAGGTCCTCGCCGAAGCGCAGCTCCGCGATCTGCGTCCCCATGCTCGAGAGGATCTCGCCCACGCGCCGGTTGAGATAGTCGGCCCAGCGGCGGTGCGTCTCCTGCGCCACCTGCTGGATCGTCTCCTGCGCCACCTGGACCGCCTTCTGGAAACGCCGCACGCGCTCGAGTGCGCGCTCCGTCCGCTCCAGCTCCGCCAGCTTCTCCGGGTGCTCGACGTGATGCCGCCGCCACGCCTCCTCGACCTGGAGCCTCAGATCCGCTCGCTCGCGCTGTACCTGGTCGAGATCCTCGCGGTACTTGCGGGTCTCGATCTCGATCTCGGCCTGGGCGCGGGGCGCTGCTGCGGGCGCGCTGCCGGCGGCGCCCTTCGCGCGCTCCGCCACCAGCAGATCGAGCTGGCTCCGCAGCTCCGCCAGCGTCTTCTCCGAGAGCAGCCGGCGCTCGGCCTGCGGGATCAGCTCCTCGACCAGCGTGACGTAGCGTGAGCGTCCGCGCGCGCGGCCGCTCAGATCACTGATGTACTCGGACCAACCGCGCGCCGGGTCGTGTGCGATGCCGGCGGCGTCCAGGGTGTGGAGGGCGCGCTGCTCGAGCTCGCTCGCAGCCAGCTCCGCCGATCGCTTCTCCTCGTCCACCCATCCCCAGCTCTTCTCCATTTCGGCCAGACGCTGGCGGGCTGCGAGCTGCAGGCGGATTCCGGCCGCGACCCGCTCGAGACGCGCCGGATCCGGCGTGCCGCCGCCGGCGCGCGCGAGCACGGCTGCGGCTTCCTGCAGCACCTGCTTGCGCTGGGCCTCGAGCGTCGAGAGCGATTCCTGGGCGCGCATCACGGGCGTGCTCTCCTCGTTGAGCCGCACGTACTCGTTCCAGTCGCGGATCAGCTCGATCGAATCGCGGTAGCCCAGGGCCCGTGACGTCTCGTTCAGCGCCTTCTCGCCCTCTGTGCGCTGAATGCGGAGCTGGTTCAGCCGGCGCTGCGCTTCGCTCAGCCGGTTGAGCGCGGCCTCGCGGTCGCTCTCCCTGAGGCGCGCGCCTGTGCGGAGCAGCCAGATGCCGGTGCCGAGCACGGCGCCGCCGCTCGCCAGCAGCGAGATCCACACGACGAGCTGGAGTCTCAAGCCCAGCAGCACGATGCCGGCGATCGAAGCGCCGAGGCCGAACGCCATCAGCAGCCAGCCCGGGCTGCGGCGCGCGGTCCGCATGGCGTCGATCTCGCGCAGCATCTCGGTGCTGGCGGTCCGCGCCTTCTCCAAATCCGCGACCTCGGTCTGGTACTGGAGCTGCATGTCGAACTGGCCGCGCAGCAGCTTCTGCTTGCCGTCGGGCAGCGTCTTGAAGCGCGAGCTCAGGAAATGGAGCCGCTCCGGGACGTGCCCCTGGCCGGCGAGCGAGTCGCGCAGCTCGAAGACCGTTGTGCGGGCGCGGCTGTCCTGCTCGGCGAGGCGGCGGATCTCGGCGGCCATCGCGACCAGCCTGTCGGCGTCTTCGGCGGTGCACGACTCGTAGGCCCTGAGGCTCGCCAACTCGGCGAGCAGGCCCTCGCGCTCGCGCGCCCGCTCCTCGTCGCGCCGCGCCTCGAGCTGCTCGAGATTGTGGTGCGCCTCCTCGAGGCGCGCGACGGTCTCGCGCAGTTCGGCCTCGGCGTTCAATGGCAACTTCGAAGCTGAGGCCAGGTCCGCCGCCTCCTCGCGCAGCTCTTCGAACTCGCGCCGGCGCTCCTCGTGATCCGCCAGCTTGTGCCGCACCTCGGCCGCGAGCGTCTCGCGGCGCTCGTGGTCGATCTTCGCCAGGACCTCGCGCGTCTGGTCCTCCTTCTCCCCCAGCCGCATCAGCCGGTCAATCGGGCCGGCGAGCTTCTCGAGGTCGCGCTCGAGCGCTCCCACTTCGCCTTCCAGCGCAGCACGCTTCGCCTCCAGCCGCTGGATCGCGGTCTCGACCTTCATGGTGCTGCCCAACTCGGGGCAGTTGTAGCCAGCGGCTGCCGCCTCGAGCACCTGGACCGCCTCGCTGGCGTTCGTGTCGCCGACCGATGTGTCGGCCGCGCTCTCGAGCCGCGCGTGCAGCGTCGAGCTGCGCCGGCCCTTCTCGTCCGCTGGCACCACGGACTCGAGCTCCCCCTGGCGCACCAGCGCGCACTTCTCGAACTCCCAGACGTTGAGCCCCATCAGGTGCTGGCCGACCGGCCAGGAATCCTTGCCGCTGCGAAAGCGCTCCGACACCTCCTGCCCGCCCGCGGTCCACACCTCGACCGAGCCGCGCTCGAAGTCGCGGCGGATCGTGAGGCCCTCGCCGTTGTGCTCCAGCGCGAGCTCGAGGCGGTACGAACCTCCGCCCCACGGCCGCCAGCGCTCCACCGGCGTGAGGACGCGATGGCTGCGACGGTCCTCGTCGAGCCCGTAGAGCGCAGCGGTCACCGCCGCGAGCAGGGTGGACTTGCCGCGCTCGTTCTCGTCCACCACCAGGTTCAGGCGATCGGGGTCGAACCGGAACTCGCCGCGCAGCGCGCCGAACCCGTCGGCCTTGAGCGTCAGGATCTTCATGATCCGAGCTCCTCGTAGCTCGGAACGACCTCGCGCAGCCGGAAAGCGTCGAGACCGTAGTAGAGAGCGCTCTCGAGAATTGCCCGCTGGGCCGGATCGCGCTCGCCATCGAGCCGCGCGAGCAGGGTTGCGGCGAATCGCTCTTCGGTCGTCGTGGGGTCGGACCGCCGGTAGCTCGCCAGGTCGTAGTCCGGCCGCACCGCCCGCAGGTGGGCCCGCGTAGCGCACGCCACGCACCAGGCGCCCGGTGAGCCGCACCGTGACGATGTCGCGCTCGGAGACGCCGGCCTCCTCCATCGCCCGCCGCACGCGCGCGTCCACCTGCTCGGCGCTCGCGGCCCCTGTGACGTCGGCCTGCACGTCGAACACGCGACGCCCGTCGAGCTCGATCGGCTCGATCTCGACCAGCGGCTGGCGCTGGCCGTACTCGATGCGCACCTCGAGCGCGCCGTGCGCGCCGGTCTCGGTCGTGTCGAGCGCGATCGCCGAGCCGGCGTAGGCCATGCGGACGCCGCCCGAGGCGGCACCGCTCACGCCCTGGCCCGCGGTCGAGACCTTGTGGTCGGTGGCCTTGCGCTCGATGTGGGACGGCACGTGGTAGTGCCCGACGGCGTGGTAGCCGAACGGCGAGTACGCCAGCTCCTGGTCCGAGAACGGCGCGGTCACGCTCTGCCACGGCGGGCAGTGGCTCTCGCGCGAGCCGTGAAAGAGCGCGACCTCGAGCCCCATCGCGTCGGCCGAATCCGGCAGGATGACCGAGCCCTCGCGCAGCGGGCGCTCGCGCGACTCCGCGTGCGATGTGAAGGCGCGCCCCCAGATCCGCACAGCGGGGAGCCCCGGCAGCTTCTTCAAGGTCCAGCCCGCGGCGGTGAAGATGTGGACGTGCGCAGGCCAGGTCCAGCCGCGTGCCCGCAACAGCCGCGGCCCCCACAGGTGGCTGCTCTCGGACCACGGGTCGTGGTTGCCGGGAGCGATGAAGACGGGCGGACAGCCCGAGATCCCGAAGACGTTGAGCGCGAACGCCATGGTCCCGGCATCCACGCCCTCGACGTCGAACAGGTCGCCCGGGACCAGGATGGCGTGGGCGCCGCGCTCGATGGCCTCGCGCACCGCCTGCTCGAGCGCGCGGCGCTGATCGGCGCGCCGCTCGGCGCGCCGGTCCGGAGGCAACCACCCGAACGGCCGGCCGAGGTGGAGGTCGGAAATCTGAAGGAAACGCGCGACTGCCATTGGCGAGGGAAGCCCCCGAACGGTGGGCCCGGCGGCCAGCATCCTGCCCGCACGGGCTGCGGCGATCATCGGCAAACTATCAGCCGGCCTTTAGACCGGCAACGGGTCGCGGGGTCCCGAGGCCGGAGCGCCGGCCTCGTCTCAAATCGTTCCCCACACTCGATTTCCCTTGATTAGGCCCGCTTCACACCTCACACTCCCCCCACCTCGCAGCCGAGGGGGCCGCGCTTCCTTCCTGCTTTCGGGTCGCCACCGGCCGACGACTGTGCTCGTTTCATTGACGGCCCCCCGGTACGCGACGGCCCCACTCTCGCGATCCCGTGCGGCGCCACCATGTCGAAGGGAGCCGCGCCATGAGAAAGCCCCTGTTCGCTCTGTGCGTATCCGTCCTCGCCACGATCGCCCTCCTCTCGCCCGCGCGCGCGCAATTCGGAAGCGGCGGGCACGACGAGACCACCGAGGATTTCAACAGCGCCACCGCGTGGAACGCGGGGACGGGACAGCCGGCAACGCCGGGCACCGTGCCGCCGGGCGTGACCGGAACGCATCTCATGATCTCGGAGGTCGGCGTTCGCGGGCTCAACACCGCGACGCTCGGGGACTCGACCGAGTTCATCGAGATCTACAATCCGACGAACTCGTCGGTGGACCTCTCCAACTTCTACATCTCCGACGCGAACGCGTATTCGGCGCTGCCGCGCACCGGCCTGATCGACCTCGGCGGGATCATCACCGACTTCGCGTTCAGGTTCCCGTTCAACTCCTCGATCGGCCCCCACCAGACGAAGGTCATCGCGATCGACGGCGTACGGTACCGGCGCGGAGCCGGCGTGGACGCGGACTTCATGCTCTTCTTCACCCCCGGCACCACCACCGCCACGCGGATGGTGAATGTCGCCACCAACAAGGGCCTGAACTACCCGGGCTTCGGGTCGCTCACGAATGGCGGCGAGTTCGTCTGGTTGTTCTTTTGGGACGGCAACTCGGACCTGGTGTGCGACGTGGACATGGTGTACTGGGGCACACCGCTGGGCTCCAACGCGCCGGTGCTCAAGACCGCCGCCACCTGCCAGGACGGCGGGGATCCCGGCCCGACGCCGAGCTGCTATCGGAACGACGCCGGCTACCCGGCCGGAACCCTGACCGCGGGGCTGGCCCTTCCCGCGAACGGCGATGGCACCCGCCAGCGCATCGGCCCCGAGGCCGAGGCCGTCACATCCGGTGGCAATGGCTGCCTGGCCTGCCCGACCATCACGATCTCGCCTTCGAGCCTGCCGGCCGCCCCCGTGAACCACGTCTACCACCAGGTCCTGACGCCCTCGGCCGGGAACCCGCCGTTCGTCTTCACCGTGCAGGCGGGGAGCCTGCCGCCGGGACTGAAGCTCTCGGGCTCGGGGACGATCCTCTACGGATGCGACCCGAACGGGACCATCTTCACGATCGACCTCTCATCTGGCGTGGGAACCGCGACCGGGGTCTACGCACCGACCTATTCGGCGACCGAGATCGAGCACGATTTCCTCTCCGGGGCCGCGTTCGTCCAGAGCCGGGACGGAGCTTTCAGCGGCCAGCGCTTCGACATTCAGAGCGGTGCGGCCTTAGGCCCCGTCGTCTACAGCGGGGGCTCGTTCCAGGGCCTCGAATACGTGGACAGCACGCTGTACGGCACGTTCAACACTTCCGGCCAAGGCCCTTCCAGCCTGGCCATCCTCGATCCGGCCACCGGAGGGACGACCGTGATCGGCCCGACCGGACGGGGGCCGATCTCGGGGCTCGCCTACGACGCGGGAAGCGGCACCCTGTACGGCATCGACGGCGGCGGGAGCAGCGGTGCCGCCAGGCTGCTGACGCTCAACCTCTCGAGCGGCGCTGCGACCGTGATCGGGCCGACCGGCTTCACCGCCGGGAGCCTCGAGTTCGGCCCGGACGGCAAGCTGTACGGGGGCGGTGACGCCATCAACGGCGGGCATCTGTACCGCATAGATCCTGCGACCGGCGGAGCTACCCTGATCGGCACGACCGGCTTCTACAGCGTCAGCGGCCTGACCCTGGGCCCCGGCGGCGCCGGCGCCGCGGGCGTGATCTCCGGCATCCCGAACGCGGCGGGCAGTTACGGGTTCACCGTGAAAGCGACCGACGCCAACGGCTGCGCGGGCACCATCGACTACAAGATCGATGTGATCTGCCCCACGCTCACGATCACGCCGCCCGCACTCGCGCCGGTCCTGGTGGGCGACCTGGTCAACGTCTCGTTGGCCGCCGACGGAACGCCGCCCTACACGTTCGAGCTGACGGCCGGGAGCCTGCCCTCGGGCGTGGCGCTCTACTCCTCCGGCCAGATCTACGGAAATCCCACCGCCGTCGGCAGCTTCCCGTTCACGGTGAGCGTGACCGACGCGAACGGCTGCCACGGCAGCATCGCTTACAAGCTCGATGTGTCGTGCAGAACCCTGACGATCCAGCCGGCGACGCTCCCCAACGCTCCCTACGGCGTTCCCTACAACGTGGCGCTGACGGCACCGAACGCTATTCCGCCGGTCGTGTTCGACACGAAGACCGGGAGCCTGCCCACCGGGCTGACGCTCGATCCGGGAGGCACGCTCTCGGGAACGCCGACCGCCACCGGCAGCTTCGGCTTCACGATCAGCGTGACCGATTCCAACGGCTGCCGCGGGACGCGTGACTACAAGATCAACGTGATCGTGTGTCCGTCGATCACCATCTCGCCCCCGAGCCTGCCGCCCGGCGTGGCCAAGGAGCCCTACCACCAGGTCCTGACGCCATCCGCCGGGACTCCGCCGTTCGTCTTCACGGCGAAGGACAGCATGCCGCCCGGGATCAGGATCACAGGCTCCGGGACGGTGCTGTACGGATGCGATCCGGGCGGGGCGATCTTCACGGTGGATCTCGCGACGGGCGCGGGAACCTACGCGGGCTACTACGCGCCCACCTTCAATGCGACCGAGATCGAATACGACTTTCTGTCGGGTGAAGCGTTCGTGCAGGGCCGGGACGGAACGTTCTACGGCCAGCGCTTCGACATCCAGAGCGGCGCTGCGCTCGGCCCCACCGTGTACGACGGGGCGTCGTTCCAGGGCCTGGAGTACGCGGGGAGCACGCTCTACGGCACCAGCGTCGCCGGGTCGGGCGGCCCCTCCGCCCTGAGCATCCTCGATCCGATGACCGGGCTCACGACCGCCATCGGTCCGACCGGGCGCGGGCCGATCTCGGGACTCGCCTACGACGCCGGCAGTGCCACGATGTACGGCATCGACGGCGGCGGACGCTTCGGCCCGGGCAGCCTGGTGACGCTCGACCTCTCGACCGGCGCTGCGACGGTGGTGGGCCCGACCGGCATCACCGCCGGCAGTCTCGAGTTCGGCCCCGACGGCAACCTGTACGCGGGGGGCGACGCGATCAACGGCGGGCATCTG
>VBOS01000327.1:0-4739 GCA_005893185.1 Candidatus Eiseniibacteriota bacterium | reverse complement strand
CAGGGCGGGAGCTTCCCGATCTCGCTGAACGTGACGGACGCCAACGGCTGCCACGGCAGCATCGAGTACAAGCTCGTCGTGTCGTGCCCCACGATTGCGCTCGACCCGGCCACTCTGCCTTCGGGCCAGGTGAAGGACCATTACGACCAGGTCGTGAGGCCCAGCGCGGGCTCACCGCCTTACTCGTACTCCGTGATCGCGGGCAGCCTGCCGCCGGGCCTGAGCCTCAGCGGCAATGACTCACTGCGGATCTCGGGCGTGCTCACGGCCGAGGGGGAGTTCGCGTTCACGATCGGCGTCGTGGATCACAATCTCTGCTCCGGCGAGCACCAGTACAGCATCGCTGTGAGCTGCCCGGCCATCACGCTCAACCCGACCACGCTTCCCGACGGCGTCACCATGATGGCGTACAGCCAGGTCCTGACGCCCAAAGCCGGCTCGCCGCCGTTCACCGTCGTCGTGAAGGGCGGAGCGCTGCCGCCTGGGCTCGGCCTCAAGGATCAGGCCGTGGCCTTCGCGGGTGGGCGCGTGCGCGGAGGCTCCCGTGGGGTCGCGGCCAGGAGCGCAGCTGGAGGTCCGCGGCCGCGGGCGGCGGCGGGCCAGCCGCTCACAGGCGGCGGCACGCCCACCGGCTCGGTCCGGAACTCGCTGACCCCCGTCCACGCGGACTCGAGCGCTGGACACCGAATTCTCTTCGCCCTCGCCGACTTCGACAACCCGGACTACCGGGCAGCGATCGCGTCGTTGATCGGCGGCACCGTCGACTTCTTCGAGTGCGCCCCGGCGCTCGGGGGCACGACCCCCTCGCCCGAGCTGCTCGCCACCTACGATTGCGTGCTCACCAAGCCCAACTACCCGTACGAGGATCGCGTGCTGATGGGAGACCGGCTCGCGGACTACGTGGACGCCGGAGGCAAGGTCGTTCTCGGCGTGTTCTGCGCGCTCGACGACAGCCTCTTCCCCGGTTACCCGCTCCAGGGCCGCATCATGATGCCGGGGTATAGCCCGGTCGCCGTCATCCCGGGCACGACGCCCTTCTCCCGCGGCGACTATGCCGGCGACGGAACCACATGCATCCACACCGGCGTGGTCTCCTACGGATGCAGCTACCACGACCAGCTCCAGCTCCAGGGCGACGGCTCCGTGGACGGGCACTACCTCCAGGACGGGAGCATCGCCCAAGCTTTCAGCTCGGACGGCCGCGTGATCTACAGCAACGGTCACGGCGACTCGCTCGTGTACGGTGCAACCGGCGACTGGCCGCGGCTGATCGCCAACGCGTGTGAGTGCAACCCGCACCCGGTCCAGATCGTGATCTCGGGCACGCCCACCGAGCCGGGAGATTTCCACTTCACGCTGAGCTACACCGATCGCAACGGCTGCTCCGGCGAGCAGAATTTCACGATCCACGTCCAGGACCAGGCGACCGCGGCGCTGCTCTCGCTGTTCCAGGCCCGGCCGGTGGACGACGGGCTGGAGCTGCGCTGGCAGTTCGGCGACCCGCGCCTGTTCGCAGCGGTCGAGCTGGAGCGCGGCGCGACCGCGCTCGGGCCGTGGACGCCGGTCGCGGGCGAGCGTCGCGAGGAGAACGGCGCGACGGTAATGGTCGACCGCGGCGTGGACCCGGGGCGGACCTACTACTACCGGCTGCGGGCGACATCCGCGGCGGGAGCGACCACCCTCTTCGGACCGTTCGCGCAGACCGCGGGCCAGGCGATCGCGGAATTCGCGCTCGTGAGACTGGCGCCCAACCCGAGCGTCGGCGAGATGCGCATCGACTTCACGGTGCCGCGCCCGGCCATCGTCCGGCTCAGCGTGATGGACGTGCTGGGCCGCGAGGTGGCGGTGCTGGCGGACGGGATGCACCCGCCGGGCCGCTACCAGGCGACGTGGAGCGGCGAGGACGCACGCGGGCGCGTGCCCGTCGGGCTCTACTTCGTGCGCTTCCGCACGCCGGCCGGAAGCTTCGTGAGGCGGGCTGTGCTCACGCGGTGACGGGGCGCCGGCCGCGCGCCGGCGCGGGTCGAGGTTGTGGGGGGGCGCCGGCGCGGACTACGATGCGGGCCGTGTCGTCCGGCCCGCAGTCCGCGCGCGTTTCCGCCCCGCCGCCGGCCCTGGAGGAGCTCGACCGCCGGCTGCGCTGGCGGTTCGTGCCGCTCCTGATCTTCCTCGCGATGATGCTCGGCCTCGCGGCAGCTGCGGCCGTCTCGCTGCTCAGGCCGCGCCATCCGGTGACCGGGGTTCCGGACGACCCGGACGCAGAGGCGGCCTTCGCGCTGGTGCGCGCCGAGAAGCCGGCAGGCATGGGCGCGCTGCGCTTTCGCTCCGAGCTGACAGGCGAGGCGGTGCCGCGCGTCTCCCCGCCGGCCGCGGCCGCAGCGGACCGAGCCGACGCCCTGCTGGCGCGCGCCGAGGCGCGGCATCTCCTCGATCCGCGCCTGCCCGCTGCGCGCGCCCACCTCGACCTCGCGCGCCGCAGGTTCGAGCACGCCGAGCGCGGCTACCGCCGCGCGCTCCTGCTGGCGCCGTACTACGGAGAGGCGCGCCTCGGGCTGGGGATGGCGCTGGCGCTGGACGCCGAGCGTGAAGTCAATCCGCTCGAGCAGCGCTCGCTGCGTCTCCAGGCGATCGCCCAGTTCGCAGCTGTGCCCGAATACGATCCGGTGCACGCGCACGCGCTCCACGACCGCGCGTTGCTTCTCGCTGTGGTGGGGCGCCGTGCCGAGGCGGAGCGCAAAGCGCGCGACTACATGCGCCTCGACGGCCAGAGCGCGTGGGCCGAGAGCCTGGGCGTGAGGCTGGGCGCGGAGCGGTAACGGGCCCCGCCGCCGCCCTCCTCAGCTCGCGGGGGCCGGTGCAGGCGCAGGGGCCAGCTCGAGACGGCTGCGGAATTCGATGCGGACGAGGAGCAGGCTGAGGAGCATCTGCAGGGTCACCGACGCCACCGTCAGGTACCAGATCCAGCGCAGCTCGAAGCCGGCGACGCGCGAGAGCAGGAAGGCGGGGATCACGGCCACGGTGACGCGCACCACCGAGCTGACCAGCGACGGGACGGTGTTCCCCATCGCCTGAAACGTGCTGGAGCAGACGAACACGATCCCCGAAGCGACGAAGTTCCAGGAGACGATTCGCAAGTACTCGTTCCCCACCGCCACCACCTGCGGGTCCTTCGAGAAGAACCGGATCATCGCGGCCGGCGCCACGTGGCACGCCAAGGCGAACAGCGCCATCACGCCCGCCGCCATCCAGACCGCGGTCCGGAACGTCTCGCGCACGCGCTCCGGCCTGCGCGCGCCGAAGTTCTGGCCCGCCACCGGCGCGACCGCGAAGCCGAGCGCCACCACCGGCATGAAGCCCGCCTGCAGGACGCGCATCCCGATCCCGAAGCCCGCCTGAGCTGCCGCGCCGAACGGCCGGCTCACGATGTAGACCACGAACAGGTAAACGGCCATCATCGCGAACTCCGCGCCCGCGGGAAGCCCGATCCGCAGCAGCGCGCCCCACAATCTCACCCGCGGCTTCCAGTCGGCGGGCATGAACTCGAGCGCCGTGACCCCCGGCCGGAAGTAGAGGAGCAGCCAGGTCGAGCCCACCGCGATCGAGATGAAGGTGGCCAGGGCTGCACCCGCGACGCCGAGCGGATGGTGGGTCACCCAGCCGAAGATCAAGAACGGCGCGAGGACCATGTTGAGAATGACGGTCGTCGCCTGCACCACCATGCCGGGCTTGAAGTTCCCCGTGCCGCGCAGAGCGGCGCCCATCGAGATGAGCGGGAACTGGAGCGCCACCGCCGGCACGAACCAGCGCAGGTACTCGTTCGCGCGCGCAGCCGTGTCGGCGTCGGCGGCGAGCGCGCGCGCGTACCCCGCGCGCAGCGCCGCTGCGATCACGAAGAACACGGCCCCGGCCAGCACCGAGAGCACAAGCGCCTGGTTGAAGATCAGGAGAGCATGCTGCCGGTCCTTGCGGCCGGAGGCATGCGAGACCAGCGCGGTCGTACCGACCCCGAGCATCTGCGTGAGCGCCAGGACCAGGAACATCAGGTTCCCGCTGATCCCGACAGCTGCCACCGCCTCCTTGCCCAGGCGACCCACCCAGTAGAGGTCCACCAGGTAGTAGAGGGTCTGGAAGAGCATCGTGACCAGCATGAAGCCGGTGGTCTTGAGCAGGTGGCGCGAGATCGAGCCGGTCGTCAGATCGTGCAAGGGAGGTGCCCCCGGGAACACTTGAGGTCCGCGGCCGCTCAGGCTAACGTCCCCCGGCCTATCGGGCAGGCTGCGCATGATAGCCGATCGCGGGCGCCACCGCGCGCCGCGCTCCATCGACCGGACACGAGGGGAATTCGATGCTGCGTTTGCCGTTGTCGAGACTGACTCCGCTCTGGATCGCATGCGCGCTGGCCGTCGCAGCGCCCGGCGAGGCGGCGCAGAAATCGGCGGGCTCGATGGCCTGGGTGGTGAACTTTCAGTACGGCGTCGGGAGGCTCAGCATGGAGGGCGACTCGCTCGACCGCAATTTCGGCACGTCCATGCACATGCGCCTCGGCCACATCGTCGATCGCGGCGTCGTCGCGGGTTTCGACGTCCGGTCGTGGACCAACACCGGGACCGACTCGCTCCGCGGGTCCACCACGGGCGCGACCGACCTGAAGCGCCGCGTGCAGGTCTTCACGATGACCGCAACGCTTCCGCTGGATCGGGGCACCTACGTGCGCGGCGGCGGGGGAATCTGCAGGGTCT
>VBOS01000325.1 GCA_005893185.1 Candidatus Eiseniibacteriota bacterium | reverse complement strand
TTGATCCCGAAGATCCGGATCCAGAAGCGCGCGGCATCGTTCCATGCCGGATCGCGACGCGCGAGTGCCAGTGATTTCATGACCACGATGAGCAGCGCCAGCCCCATCGTGAGCTGCGGGAACAGGTAGTGATAGACGATCGTGAAGGCGAACTGGAGGCGGTGCCAGAACAGCGCGTCGGCGGGCATCGGGTCGCGACACTACCACCCGCGTGTGGAGGCAGCGCGCGCTGTTCGCCGGCCCCGACAATGGCGCCGGGGAACGATCAACATTCCCCGGAGAATGCTGGAGCAGCCACGCCACCGGCGCACCCGCCGACCCTAGGGCCGACTCAGCAGCATTCTCCGGGGAATGTCGAATCGCGGGCGCCGCGGCCCGGGTTGAAACCATTGGCCGCCGAGCGGCGTTCGGCGTCGCGTTCATGGAGCGCAAGCGCGCGGAGGGGCACGGGGGTGAAGCCCCGCCCACGAGCTAGACGCCGCTCCGCCACGCCATTACGCTCGCCCACCCTGCCCGTACCCGCTGTGTCGCTGCGCGGCATCACCAGGCGTTTCGGCCCGGTGCTCGCCAACGACGACGTCTCGCTCGATCTCGCGCCGGGCGAGATCCACGCGCTGGTGGGCGAGAACGGCGCGGGCAAGACCACGCTCATGCGCGTGCTCTACGGCATGATCGCGCCCGACGCGGGCGTGATCGAGGTGGAAGGCCGGCCGGCGCGCATCCAGCGCCCGGCGGACGCGATGCGGCTCGGGCTCGGCATGGTGCACCAGCACTTCATGCTGGTGGACCCGCTCACGGTCGCCGAGAACGTCACGCTCGGGCGCGAGCCACGCCTGGCGCTCGGCGGCTTCGACCGCGCGCGCGCGGAGGGCGAGCTGCGCGCCCTCGCCGAGCGCTACCGCCTGCCGGTGGAACCGGGCGCGCGGGTGGCGTCGCTGCCGGTCGGCGCGCAGCAGCGCGTCGAGATCCTGAAGGCGCTCCATCGCGGCGCGCGCGTGCTGATCCTCGACGAGCCAACTGCTGTGCTCACGCCGCAGGAGGTGGACGAGCTGTTCGTCATGCTCCGCCGCCTGTGCCAGCAGGGCGTGACGATCGTGCTCATCACCCACAAGCTCGCCGAGGTGAAGGCGCTCGCCCACCGCGTCACCGTCATGCGCGCGGGGCGCGTCGTGGGTGGCGGCACGATCGACTCGCTCACGATCGAGCGGATCGCCGAGCTGATGGTGGGCCGCCCGGTGGCGACTGCGCTCACGCGCGCCGAGCGCGCGCCGGGCGCGCCTGCGCTGAGATCGTCGGGATCGCGGGCGTCGAGGGCAACGGGCAGCACGAGCTGGTCGAGTGCCTCGCCGGCCTGCGTCCCGCAGCTGGCGGCGATGTGCGGATCGGCGGCGTGCGGCCACGTCCCAACGCGCGGGCCCACCTCGAGGCCGGCCTCGCGCACATTCCGAGCGACCGGCTCAAGCGCGGGCTCGTGCCCGAGATGACGCTGGCCGAGAACCTGATCCTCGGCCTCCAGCACATGCGCGCGCTGGGGCCCGGGCCGTTCCTCGATCCCGCGAAGCTGGAGGCGCGCGCGCGCGGGCTCCTCTCCGAGTTCGACGTGCGGCCGGCCGAGCCCGCGTACCGCGCCGCGCAGCTCTCGGGCGGCAACCAGCAGAAGCTGATCGCGGCGCGCGAGCTGTCGCGCGGCGCGCGAGCTGTGTTGGCGGCGCACCCCACGCGCGGCGTGGACCTGGGGGCGATCGCGTTCCTCCACGCGCGCCTGCTCGCCGAGCGCGACGCGGGCCGTGGCGTGCTGCTGGTCTCATCCGAGCTGTCCGAGATCCTGGCGCTCTCGGACCGCGTGCTGGTGCTCTACGAGGGCCGCGTCGTCCACGAGGCGCGACCGGCCGCGACCGACGAGCGCGCGTTGGGGCTCCACATGACCGGCCGCGGCGCGGCGGAGCGCGCGTGAGCACGACGCCGGGCACGGTGGTCGCGGCCCCAGCCGCGCGTGCCGCGGGTCCGCCTGCGCGCGCCGCCCTCCTCCGGGCGCTCGCGCCGCTGGTCGCGGTCGCGATCTCGCTCGCGATCGGCGCGATCTTCATCGCGGCGATCGGCGAGGACCCGATCGCCATTTACGCGCTCATGCTGCGCGAGAGCCTCGGCACCGGCTACGGGATCGGGCAGACGCTGTTCAAGGCCACGCCGCTGGTCTTCACCGGGCTCGCGGTTGCGCTCGGCTTCCGCGCCGGGCTCTTCAACATCGGCGTCGAAGGCCAGCTCTACCTCGGCGGATTCGCGGCCGCGCTCGCGGGGCTCGCGCTCTCCGGCTGGCCCGCGCCGCTCGCACTCACGCTCACGATCGCCGCCGCAGCTGCTGCCGGCGCGGCCTGGGGCGCGATCCCGGGCGTGCTCAAGGCGCGCTTCGGAGCGCACGAGGTGATCAACACGATCATGCTCAACTTCGTCGCGGCAGCGCTCGTCTCCTATCTCGGTCGCCCGCACTTCGAGCCGGCCACGGTTCGCACCGCCGAGCTGGCGGCTCGCGTCCACCTCCCGCGTCTCGAGATGCTGCTGCCCGCCCTGCGCGGCTCGCCCGCCAACCTCTCGCTCGCGATCGCGCTGGCGACAGCTGCAGCGGTCGGTGCGCTGCTGTTTCGCACCCGGCTCGGCTACGAGCTGCGGGCTGTGGGCTTGAACGCGCCGGCCGCTGCGTGCGGCGGCGTGGCGGTGGGACGCGTGCAGGCGGTGGCGATGGCGCTCTCGGGCGCGATCGCGGGGCTGGGCGGCGTCAACTTCGTGCTCGGCTACAAGCACTTCTTCGAGCTGGGCTTCACGGCCGGCGCGGGCTTCCTCGGCATCGCGGTCGCGCTCATCGGCCGCAATCATCCGCTCGGCGTCGTCGCAGCCGCTCTGTTCTTCGGGGCCCTCTCCTACGGCGGGCTCGTGATCAACCAGCGCGTGCCCAAGGAGCTGGTCGAGGCGCTCCAGGGCATCGTGATCCTGCTCGCGATCTCGGCGCACGATGTGCTGGACCGGATCGCGCGGAGGATGCGCTGATGCGCGCGCCCCGCAGCGCGTCGAGGCGCCGCTGATGCAGGTGCTGCTCTTCCTCGCAGCCGCGCTCCGGATCAGCGTAGGCATCATGCTGCACGGCGCCCTGGCCTACACGCTGGCGGCGTTCTGGACCGGCAACCCGTGGCTCGGTCTCCTGGCGGCTGTGATCGCGGGCGTGCTCACGGCTGCGCTCCACGCGCTCGTCACCGTCGGCATCAATGCCGACCAGATCACGAGCGGGCTCGGCATCAACCTGCTGGCCGCCGGGCTCAGCCGCTTCGTCTTGATCCAGGTGTTCCATTCGTCATCGAACTCGCCGCGCGTGGTCGGGCTGGCCGCGTGGAACCTGCTCGGGCTTGAGCGGCTGCCCGCGGTCGGCGAGACGCTCGCCGCGCCGCTGATGCTGATCGCGATCGCGATCGCCCTCGGGGCGCAGTGGCTCGTC
>VBOS01000036.1 GCA_005893185.1 Candidatus Eiseniibacteriota bacterium | reverse complement strand
GAGCGCTCGAAGTAGTTGCCGTTGGACCGCTGATCGCCCGGATCGCATGCATACGTGCAGATCACGCGGCCGCCGACCGGCCAGCCGGCGGCGAGCGCGCCGTCGTGCGTCACGCGCTGGGCGAAGATCTGCTCGAACGATCCGTTTCGACCGTCCCGCCACACGATGATCGCTCCGCCCGCGCCATCCGGAACGATCCCCGTGGCCCGGTGAGTGCCGGGTGCGGCGCATACGACCAGGCCGCCTGAGGCCCAGCCGGCCGCGAGCGAGCCGTCGCTCCGCACGCGCTGGGCGTAGATGGCCTCCGGGTAGCCACCCTTCCATGCGAAGATCGCCCCGGCCGAGTCATCGGCGCACATGCTCGGATCGTATTCCCCGTAGGTGATCGGACTTACGAACACCCACCCGGTCGCGGCCGCTCCCGCCCTATCCAGCCGCTGGAACATGAGCTTGTCCGCGGTGATGGACAGCCGCAACCAGCCGAGGAGCACGCCGCCAGCTCCGTCGGGAAGCACGATCGGCAACCGGTTGTGGGGCGCCTTCAGGGCGTCATTGGGAAGCACCGGTTCGCGCGCGCCTCCTGATCGCGCGGAACCGAGGGCATCCACGATCGTGGCGCCCGAGGGCGTGCCTGCGGCAAATGGATCGCCGTTGACGATGCGCCGGAAGTTGAGCACGCTCGAGATCGCCCATGCGAGCATCGCGCCGCGCGCGCCATCGGCCGACATCGAGGGTTCGTACGCGCCTGCGAGCAGGATGCCGGGCGCGGGCCAGCCAAGTGCCGGCATCCCGAGGGCGTTCAGGTGCTGAACGCAGACACCGTAGCCCCCGGGCCGGTCGTCCTGCCACGCGATGATCGCGCCACCCGCCCCGTCGGGCACCAGCCTCGGTTCGGTCTGGTCGCCATCCCCGGAGGCGACCGGGAGACCGTCCGACGTCCATGCTGGAGATTCGCCCGCCGCAGCGGTCGAATCGATCGAAGCAGCGAGCAACGGGAGCGCGACGATTAGCGCTCGGAGATCCAGTCTGCGGACGGCGCTCACGGGAAGTCCGCGCGGGATTGTACTGCTCGGGCCCGATTCCGGGCACTGGTTTCTCCGGCCGAGCACCGCTGCCGGGCGGCAGCCTGAGCTTGGATTGCTTGGGCCGATCGAAGAAGATATAATTCACGATATTTCGTGAATCACGGTATATCATGATTTGTTTCGAGGGCGAATAATTGATTTCAATTGAGCTTACAGAATTGCTTGGCGACATCATCTCGCTCGCGAATGAATCGGTCGAAGCCCCTCTCTCCAGGATCTGGCTCAATGGCCCGGGCGACATCTGCCCCGAGTGCCCGATGCGGCCCGAGTGCCCGGATCAGACGCGTTGCCTCCACCTGGCTGTGAGCGCGGGCCTGACGCGCCGGACCGACGGACCGTTCCGCCGGTTTCCTTTGGGGGCGCGCAAGGTCGGAGAAGTCGCGATCACGCGCACCCCGTACATCGTGTTCGATGGCCTGGAGCGGGCGGGGCTCGCCGAGCCGGCGTGGCTCATCGCCCACCGGATTCGCAGCTTCGCGGCGCTCCCGATCGTGCTCGGCGAGCGCTGCCTCGGCGTGCTCGCGCTGTTCTCGCGTCGTGAGATCGCGGCGGCCGATCTCGCGCTCCTCGAGGGCGCTGCGCGCTGCGCCGCCGCGATCGTGGCCGCCGCGCGCGACCGCGCGTCGCGCGAGATCGTGCGCCCCGTGGTGGAGCGCGAATCGAGCGCCGACCCCACAGGTGATCCTGGGGCGCAGGAGGCTGCGCCCGCTCTCGAGCTGCGCACGCTCGCAGCCATCGAGCGCGAAGCGATCGAGCGCGTGCTCGCGCACACCGGCGGTCGCGTGAGCGGCCCGCGCGGCGCGGCGAAGATCCTCGGCCTCAAGCCCACAACGCTCGAGTCGCGCATGAAGAAGCTTGGCGCGCGCAAGCCGCCGCGCCGGCGCGGGCGGTGAGCGCGCAGCGCCGGTGCTGCGCTGACGCGGACGCGGCCGGAGCGCCGCACGACCACGCGCTCGGCGGCGCTGAGCGCGGCGGCGCCGGACCCCGCCCGGAGCGCCGCGCCGTCACCCTCGTGGACAGCTTCTCGGGTGGTCCCTCCTGACGAAGCCGGCGCAGAACGCATCCGCCCGCGCCCACCATCGGCGTCCGCCACGTTCAGCTCCACCGTCTCCGTGGTCCACGGCTCTGACGACCGCGTTCTCAGCGGGCAAATTCGCGGTCAAGCCGTTGACGCGCGGGCCGGCGCTTTCTAGATTGCCGCGCGTCCTGCCCCCGTACGCAACGAAGGGAGGTGAAGCGAATGAGGCAGGGTCGGATCTTCTTCTCGTCGTGCGCGGCGATCGCGCTCGTGGCCTGCGGCGCACTCGCGCCGCTTCAGGCCCGTGCGGCCAGCGCCGCTTCGAGCGCGAAGTCGTCCACGGCGTCGGCCAGGAAGGCCGGGACGTCGTACCACCAGTTCACGGGCTACGTCACGGCGCTCGACAAGAGCAGTCTCACCGTCGAGAAGCGCGGCAAGAGCCCCACATCCAAGGTGTTCGTGAAGCACGCCCAGATGAGCACCACGGGTGACGTCGCCAAGGAAGCCCGGGTCACGGTCTACTACCGGGACGAGGGCGGCAAGGCGGTCGCGCATCGCGTGATCGTGAAGGCCGAGACCGCGCAAGCGGTCGGCGGACAGTAACGCTGAACACCGATCGACGGTGAACGTCGACGCAATCGCAAGCCGGGCCGGGCGCGCCTCCGCGCCTGGCTCGCGCCCTCGCCCGCCCGGGCTTGGCGCTCCCCATCGCCTCCATTACATTTCGCCGCGCCCCTTCTGCTCGTTTCGGTTCCGAGGAGCCCCGATGCGCCGAGCCTCCATGGCCGTGGCCGCAATCTGCGCCGCCGTGTCGCTCATCGCGAGCGCCGGCCACGCCGCCGGCCCCGAGCCCTACCGCCTGGAAGACGCGCTCACGCTCCGCACCTTCTCGGACCTCACCTGGTCGCGCGACGGAAAGCGGCTGGCCTTCGTCGTGAGCGAGATCGACACGGCGGAGAACACAACGAACCAGGACGTGTGGCTCACGGATCTCGAGCGCGGCGAAACGCTCCGCCTCACCCGACACCCGAAAGCCGACATCAGCCCCACGTTCTCCCCGGGCGGCGACACGATCGCGTTCGTGTCCACGCGCGGGACCGGGGAGGACGCGAAGCCCGCCATCTACATGATGTCGCTGCACGGCGGGGAGCCGTGGCCGTTCGGCACGTACGCCGAAGCGGTCGGCGAGGTCCGTTGGTCGCCGGACGGAAAGCACCTCGCGTACGTGATGACCGACACGCTGCCGGCCCGGATCAAGGAGTGGCGCAAGAAGAAGTGGGACCAGGTGGTCGAGGACGAGCGCCTGCAGTACCCGCGGCTCTGGGTGGTGGAGATCGCGACCGGCAAGCAACGCCGCCTCACGTCGGGCGAAAGCTACTTGTGGAACGTGCGCTGGTCGCCCGACTCGCGCTCGATCGCCTTCATCGTGAGCCCTACGGGCAAGCCCGACGACGCCAACGATCAGGACATCGGCATCGTGCCGGTCGAGGGCGGGCCGATGCGCATGCTTGGCGTGATCGGTGACGCCTTCGCGTGGTCGCCGGACGGCAAGTCCATCGCGCTCGCGACCGGCAGCGACCGCAAGAAGTGGGTGGAGAAGACCGACCTGTGGTCCGACTCCCTCTACTTCCACGCTGCCCAGGGCGTGACGACGCGGCTCGCGGCGGTGGCGTCGCGCGGCGGTGCGACGCGCGTGACGCTCGGCATGGACCGCCGTGGCGAGGCCGGCGCGCCCGTGATTGCGGCGAACGGGCGCATGGCTTGGGTGCAATCCCGGCCGCTCGCGCCGGCGGAGGTCTGGGTCGCCGAGCGCGCCGGG
>VBOS01000035.1 GCA_005893185.1 Candidatus Eiseniibacteriota bacterium | reverse complement strand
GGCGCGAGAAACCGGGCTCCGTGGGGCCACCGATCCCCGGTGTCGAGGTGCGTATCGGAGAGGGCGGCGAGATCCTCACGCGCGGCCCGCACGTGATGCGCGGCTACTACAAGAACGAGGCGGCCACGCGGGCCGCGCTCCGCGAGGGGTGGTTCCGGACCGGTGATGTCGGTCACCTGGACGGCGACGGCTGCCTGTTCATCACCGACCGGTTGAAAGATCTACTGGTCACGGCGGGCGGCAAGAAGGTCGCCCCGCAGCCGCTCGAGGCGAGGCTCAAGACGAGCAAATGGGTGAGCGAGGCCGTGCTGCTCGGCGACCGCCGCCCCTGCGTGGTGGCACTGCTGGTGCCCAACCTGGCCAGCCTCGAAGCCGAGGCCAGGGCGCGGGGCTGGACTTTCGCGCGGCCCGCCGAGCTGCTCCAGCACCCGGAGGCGCGCAAGCTCTTTCAGTCGCTGATCGACGGCATCAACATCGATCTCGCGAAATTCGAACAGATCAAGCAGTTCGCCCTGCTCGAGCGCGAGCTGAGCCTGGAGGCGGGAGAGCTCACGCCCACGCTCAAGGTCAAGCGCCGCGTGATCATGGAGAAGTACGCGCCCATCATCGAGCGGCTCTACGCTTCGCACGCCGGGGCAGCCGCTGACCGCCGTCCGGAGTCCAACGCCACACGGAGGATCCCTTCATGACTCTTCGTCGGAGCACGTGGGGCTTTGCCTTGATTTGCGTGGCCGCTTTGCCGGCCGCGGGCTGGGGCGCCGGATACGGCATCTACGAGCAGGGGGCGGCCGTGCTCGGCATGGCGGGCGCAGGCACAGCATCTGTGAGCGATGCTTCGGCACTGTTCTACAACCCCGCGGCACTCACCCGCATCGCGGGCATGCAGCAATTCTACGTCGGCGGCACGCTGCTCTCTCTGACCACGAGTTTCGCCGGCGTGCAGCCCTACCCGGGCTACGGAATCACCGAGGAGATGAAGCGGCAGTTCTTCCCCCTGCCCGCGTTCTACTATGCGCGCCGCGTGGGCGAGCGCTGGGCGGCTGGGCTCGGAGTCAACGCGCCGTTCGGCCTCGGGGTCGAGTGGAAGAATCCGGACCAGTTCACCGGACGCTACATCGTGACCAAGGCCGACCTGCAGGCGGTGAATCTGAGTCTGTCGGGCGCCTACCAGATCAATCCGGTGCTGAGCGTGGCGCTGGGCGGCGACGCCCTGTTCAGCAAGGTCAAGATCCGCCGGCGGATTCAGAAGACCTTCCCGCCGGGAGGCCAGGTCGTGGACGTGGCGGAAGCCGTTCTCGAGTCGCAGGTCGAGCCCGGATACGGCTGGAACGTCGCGGTCTCGGCCACCCCGAACGAGCGCTGGAGCCTGGGCGCGTTCTACCGCAGCACGGTCATCATCGAGCCGGATGGCGAAGCCGACTTCACCCAGATCTCGACCGGCGACCCCCAGTTCGACGCCGGCGTGGCCGCCGGACTCCCGCCGGACCAGGGCTTGAGCACGGTGCTGCGCTTCCCGGCGATCTGGTCCTTCGGCGCGGCCTGGCGTCCCGAGCGCTGGAAGGTCGAAGGCGATCTGGTCCTCACCGAATGGTCGCTGTTCCGCGATCTGCCGATCCGGTTCAATCAGACGCCCCAGAACGACGAGACCGTCGTCGAGGACTACCACGATGCGCTCGCGATCCGCCTCGGAGCGGAACATCGGCTCGAGGCCTTCACGTACCGCTTCGGATACTACTTCGAGCAGGAGGCCGCGCCGTCCAAATCGGTGAGCCCGATCCTGCCCGACGCCGCGCGTCATGGCGTGACGCTCGGACTGGGCGTGGGCTTCGGACCGGACAGGCGCTGGGTGCTCGACCTCTACGACCTGGCCCTGTTCCTGGAGCGGCGCGACACCGCCAGCGTCAACAGCGACAATTTCAACGGCGAGTACAAGACCTTCACCAACGCGCTGGGCTTCAACGTCGGCTACCACTGGTAGCCACCACGAGGAGAGTGGACCAATGAACCGATGCCTTCGTTTGGGTCTCGCCGCGGGCCTCGGAGCGTGGCTCGCCGGCTGCAGTACGATCGATCCGATCAGCGGCCCCGCGGTGCAGAGCGGGAGCGCCAACTTCGGCGTCTACGTCGCGATGGGCACGAGCCTCGGGTCGGGGTATTCGAACGGCGGACTGGTCGAGCGCCATCAGAGACATTCGTACCCCTACCTCTTCGCCCAGCAGGTCGGGGCGATCTCGTTCACGATTCCCAGCATCAGCGATTCTGGCCTGGGGCCATTGCTGGTGCTGCGATCCTACAGTCCTGTGCTCATCACGCGCGCGAGCACTCCCGGCCTTCCGACCAACTTCCTTCAGCCCACCTCGTACCACAACATGAGCATCCCCGGGGCGCTGCTCGTGGATGTCCTCGACTCCACCGCCGCGCCCGGGGGTTACAGTCGCGGCCTGTTTCCTGTGATCCAGCGCGGTCGCGGGCTGATCCTGCAGCAGGCGATTGGGCTCGGGCCCACGTTCGTGTCGTTCGAATACGGCGCCAACGAGGTCCTGTATCCCGCCTCGCAGCTGGGTTCCGGAACGGCGGTTTACTCACCGGCCGTGTTCGCCTCCTTGTACACGGCGGCGATGAACGGCCTCGCCTTGGGCGCGCCCAATGCGAAGCTCGCGCTCATCAACGTGCCGGACGTGACATCGATCCCGTTCTTCACCACCTTCCCACCATTCACCCGGAGCCTGACCACCGGCCAGCCGATTCCGTTGATCGGCGCCGACGCCAATCTCATGCCCGGGGACCTGGTGCTGCTCACGGCGGCCGATTCGCTGGCGATCGGGACGGGCATCCCGCTCGGCGGCTACAACTACGTGAACCCCTCGGCGCCGGGCAACGGCCGCGCGCTTCCCGAAGCGCTGATCCTGAGGGCCTCGGAAGTGGCGAGTCTTCAGGCCACGGTCACGGCCTACAACGGCGTCATCGACACCGTCGCGACCCGCCGGAACGCCGCGCTCGTCGACCTGAACCGGCTGCTCCGGGAGGTTGCGACGAACGGGATCACCTACGGCTCCACCGTCTACACCGACGACTTCGTCACGGGGGGCATCTTCGGGCTCGACGGCGTCCACCCCACTGACCTCGGCTATGCGGTCATGGCCAACGCGATGATCGACGCCGTGAACGCCAAGTTCGGGGCCAGCATCCGGCACGTCGACCTGGGTGCGGTCGCGGCCCGGGGCCGCTACGCATCTCGACCCGCGAAGGAGGAACTCGCCGCGCCGCGGGTCCTGGGTCTCGGCGCGGTACTGCGCGACCTCTACGGGGAGCCGGGAGCCGCGGTTCCCTGAACCGGCCGCCGGCCTCGTCACTCGATCGGCGGAGCGACGGCCTCGAGCGAGCGAACCCCTCGCAGCGCATGCGCGCGGAGTACGACCACGTGCGCGGCATTGCGCGGCACGACCGCGGTCCGGCGTCACCCCAAGCCCCTGGTTCCCGGCCCCGCCCTGGGCTAGTGTCGGGCGCGTAGCTCCGACCCACGATCATTGGCCCTTCGGCTGGAGGTGTCCGCCGTGAACCTTCGCTCCGTGCTCGCGTTCAGCTTCGCCGCACTCGTCCTGCCGGCGCTGCCGGCCCGCTCCGAGACATCGCGTTTCTCGCTCGACCTCGCGCGCAAGATCGTGGGCGTCACGAGCCCGAGGGTCTCGCCCGACGGCAAGCTCGCGGCCTTCGTCGTGACGCGCCCGAACTACTCCGACAACCGCAACGAGTCCGAGCTCTACCTGGTGAGCCTGGCCTCGGGCGCGCCGCGGCAGCTCACATTCGAGCGCCGTCAGGTCTCCGAGCCGCGCTGGTCGCCGGATGGCGGCGCCCTGGCCTTCCTGGCTCCGGATTCCTTGGGGAAGAACCAGGTCTGGCTCATGCCGATGAGCGGCGGCGATGCGCGTCGCATCACGAGGTCGAAGACCGACGTCCAGCACTATTCGTGGCGCCCCGACGGCTCTGCGATCGCGTACGCGGCAGCGGACGAAGAGCCCAAGCGCGAAGGCGATGCCAGTCACATCGCCACCATGCAGGTCGGCGATCAGGATCTCTTCCTGCACGCCCCGATGCGCTCGCAGCACATCTGGCTGCAGGCCATCGACACCACAGCGGCCCAGCGGCTCACGAGCGGCGCATGGTCGCTCGAGATGGTGCTGCCGCCCGGCAGCCCGCCCTCGGAGCTGGGCTGGTCCCCGGACGGCAAGCAGATCGCGTTCGCGCGCGTTCCGCTCCCGCAGAGCGGGCGTTTCGACTCCGTGAGCGTGCGCGTGCTCGACGTCGCGTCTCACGCGATCCGCTCGCTCACCGGCGCCGAGCGCTTCCAGAACAACCCGGTGTGGTCGCCGGACGGCCGCTCGATCCTCTACGTGTACCCGCGCGAGGGGCGGGGCGATCTCGGCTGGATGACGGAGATCCATCTCGCGCCCGCGACCGGCGGGCCGGGGCGGAGCCTGACCCGCGCGCTCGATCGCAACTTCTTCGGCGCGGAGTGGATGCCCGGCGGGAAATCCATCCTGGTCGCCGCCAACGATCGCACCGGAGTCGGGCTGTGGATCCAGCCGCTGGAAGGCGCGGCCAAGCGCATCGAGACCGGCGACCTCGTCATCAGCGGTGCGTTCGGCTACGAGGTCACCGTCTCGGCCAAGGGCGCGCTCGTGTTCGTGGCAACTTCGGCCGGCCGGCCCTCCGAGCTCTACGTCATGGATTCGCCCACCGCACGGCCGCGACGGCTCACGGACTTCAACGCCTGGGCCACCGACGTGGCGTGGGGACGCGAGGAACGGGTCACGTGGAGGAACGACAGCTTCGATGAGGACGGGGTCCTCGTATATCCGCCGACGTTCAACCCGGCTTCTTCGTATCCGCTCGTGCTGCTGGTTCACGGTGGGCCGCAGGCATCTTCGCGTACCAGCTTCAGCTCGCTCGCCCAGCTCATGGCGACCGAAGGCTGGCTCGTGTTCCAGCCCAACTACCGCGGCAGCGACAACCTGGGCAACGCCTACATGGCCGCGATCACCGCCGACGCGGGCGCGGGACCGGGCCGCGACGTGATGGCCGGGATCGCGGAGCTGCGCAAGCGGCCCTACGTCTCACCCGCCAAGCCCGCCGTGACGGGCTG
>VBOS01000038.1 GCA_005893185.1 Candidatus Eiseniibacteriota bacterium | reverse complement strand
GCGCGAACCTGTACGACAAGAAAACCAAGCGCCTGATTCTCGCGCCCTACATCTTCAAGAAGGTTGGATCTGTCAAGGTGGGGCTGTTCAGCCTGATCAGTGACCAGGTGGATCTGGGCCCGGCCCGCGATTCGCTGCTGGTTCAGGATCCGCCGGCCGCGGCGAAGCGGACGGTGGAGGAGCTGCGCAAGAAGGGCGCAACCGTGATCGTCCTGCTCTCGCAGCTCGGCAAGGTCGAGAGCGAAGACCTGGTCACGGCGGTGGACGGCATCGACGCTGTGATCGTGGGCCGGAACGCCCCGATGCTCCAGCAGGGCCGGCTCATCAAGACCACGGTCGCGTGCTACGGCGGGGAGCAGGGGCAGTACATCGGCCGCACGATCCTCACGCTCGATCCGGCGCACAAGGCCAAGAGCGGCGAGAACGAGGTCTTCGTGCTCGGCCCCGAGGTCGGCGAGAAGGCCGAGATCGTGGCGATCGTGAAGGCGTTCGAGGACGGCTTCAACGAGAAGCTGCGCAAGCTGGAGCGCGACAAGCAGCAGGAGTCGGCGGCCAAGGACATGGAGAAGAATCCGGACAAGTACCTGGGCTCCGAGGTCTGCATCCGGTGCCACACCGAGCAGGCGGAGCAATGGAAGGGCACGCCGCACGCGCGGGCGTGGCAAACCCTGGTGGACAACCACAAGGACACAGCGGGCGAATGCGTCGATTGCCACGTGCTCGGGTACAAGAAGCCGGGTGGATTCTCGACCGGCCTCCAGACCCCGAACCTGGCCAACGTTCAGTGCGAGAGCTGCCACGGCATGGGGACGCAGCACGAGGCCTTCGCCGTGTCGCCGCAGAAGGTGACGGAAGCGGTTTGCACGAAGTGCCACAACAAGGACAACGACCCGAGCTGGAATTTCAGCGCGAAGCTGGCCAAGGTCGCGCACTAGCATCTTGCCGCTCGAGCATCGGCGGCCGGGAGACGCTCCCCCGGCCGCCGATGCGCTTTCTTGGCCCGGTCCCGCCCACCCGCTCCGCCTTCGGCTCGACCGTCGCCCCGCTTGACGTTCGGCGCGCCGCGCACCTAACCTGCGCGCGGCCCAGAGCACGCGGCCTCGCATCGCACCCCATGCGGCTTCGACGAGGCGCGCCGGCCGTCCCCCCGGATTCCCGGGAACCCACGAACTGGAGTCGCATTCGCGTGAGCCACGTTCTGGACGGAGTGCGCTACCACGAGTCCGTGCTCGAGACCGTTGGCCGGACGCCGCTGGTCCGGCTGCGAGCTGTGGCACGCCATTGCCCGCCGCCTGTGCTGGCCAAGCTCGAGTTCTTCAATCCCGGCGGGAGCGTGAAGGACCGCATCGGCCTGGCCATGGTCGAGGCTGCGGAGCGCGACGGGAAGCTCAAGCCGGGCGGCACGATCGTCGAGTGCACATCCGGCAATACCGGCCTGGGGCTGGCGATGGTGGCGGCGGTCAAGGGCTACCGCGCGGTGTTCTGCATGCCCGACAAGGTCTCGAGCGAGAAGGTCTACCTGCTCAAGGCGTTCGGCGCCGAGGTGCTGCTCTCGCCCACCGCCGTGCCCCCCGACTCGCCCGACTCCTACTACTCGGTCGCGCGCCGCGTCGCGCGCGAGCGGCCGGGCGCCTTCCTCACGGACCAGTACAACAACCCCTCGAACCCGAGAGCGCACTACCTGTCCACCGGACCCGAGATCTGGGAGCAGACCGCGGGCAAGATCACGCACTTCGTGTGCGGCATGGGGACGGGAGGGACGATCAGCGGCACCGGCCGCTACCTGAAGGAGAAGAACCCGGGGGTCAAGATCGTCGGGGCGGATCCAGTGGGCTCGATCCTCAAGCACTACCACGAGACCGGACAGATGTCGGAGGCGCGCACCTACAAGATCGAGGGCGTGGGCGAGGACTTCATCCCGGGCGCGACCGATTTCTCGGTCGTGGATCGCGTGATCTCGTGCAACGACCGCGACGGGCTCAACCTGACGCGCCGCCTGGCGCGCGAGGAGGCGATCTTCGTCGGGGGCTCGGCGGGCATGGCGGCGTGGGTGGCGCTCGCGGTCGCGAAGGATCTCCCGGCCGACGCCCTGGTCGTCGTGCTGCTTCCCGACACCGGGGAGCGCTACCTCACCAAGGTCCACAGCGACGAGTGGATGCGGGACAATCACCTGCTCGATCCGGCGGTCACACGCGTGAGCGACGTCCTGAGCGGCAAGGGTCGCAAGATTCCCCACCTGCTCACCGTGAGCGCGGGCGAGCCGCTGCGCAAGGCGCTGGCACTGGTCGAGCAGCACGACATCACGCAGATCCCGGTGTTGCGTGGCGGAAACGTCGTGGGCACGCTGTTCGACAGCGAGATCCTGAAGCGCGTGCTGGAGGACGCATCGGTGCTCGACCAGCCGGTCGAGTCGATGATGGGTGATCCGCTTCCGGTCGTGAAGAGCGACGAGCCGATCGGGCATGTGACGCGCCTGCTCGCGAGCCGCAACCCGGCCGTGCTCGTGAGCGACAACGGCAATGTGAGCGGGATCCTGACGCGCTTCGACATGCTGCAGTTCATCGCCGGGAGCGAGTGATGGCCGGCTCGGCGGTCCGCCCGGGCGCCGGCTTCAGCACGCGCGCGATCCACGCCGGGCAGGAGCCCGACCTCGCGACCGGCGCGGTCGTGGTGCCCATCTACCAGACCTCGACCTACGCCCAGGAGGCGCTCGGCCGGCACAAGGGCTTCGAGTACGCGCGCACCCACAACGCAACTCGCGCTGCGCTCGAGATGAACCTGGCAGCGCTCGAGGGCGGCCTCCACGGACTGTGCTTCGCCTCCGGGCTGGCCGCGGCCACGACGCTGCTCCAGACGCTGTCGGCCGGCGACCACGTCGTGGCCGGCGACAATCTCTACGGCGGCACCTACCGGCTGTTCGAGCGCGTGTACCGCCGCCTGGGGCTCGAGTTCACGTTCGTGCCGTCGAGCGACACCGATGCCGCGGCGGCCGCGTTCCGGCCCGCAACGAAGATGCTGTTCGTCGAGACCCCGACCAACCCGATGATGCAGCTCACCGACATCGCGGCCGTGGGCGAGCGCGCGCGCCGCCGCGGGATCCGGATGGTCGTGGACAACACCTTCATGACGCCCTACTTCCAACGCCCGCTCGAGCTCGGCGCGGACGTGGTTCTGCACTCTGTGACCAAGTACCTGAACGGCCACAGCGACATGGTGGGCGGCGCCCTGGTCCTGAACGACGACGGGCTGGCGGAGCAGCTCCGCTTTCTGCAGAACGCGGCCGGCGCGGTTCCGGGCCCGATGGACTGCTTCCTGGCCCTGCGCGGGACGAAGACGCTGGCCGTGCGAATGCAGCGCCACGAAGAGAACGCCCGCGAGCTCGCCCGCGTGCTGGCCGCGAATCCGAACGTGAGCGCGGTTTTCTATCCAGGGCTCGAGAGCCATCCGCAGCATGCGCTCGCGCGCCGCCAGGCCTCGGGGTTCGGGGGCATGATCTCGTTCGTTCCCGGGGATGGATCGCTCGATGCCGGGCGGGCGGTGTTCGACCGCTTCCGGCTGTTCGCGCGCGCGGAGAGCCTGGGGGGAGTCGAGAGCCTGGTCTGCCATCCGGCCTCGATGACCCACGCTTCGGTTCCACGGGAGACGCGCCTTGCCATGGGGTTCGCCGACGGCCTGCTGCGCCTCTCGGTCGGGATCGAGGACGTCGCGGACCTGCGCGCCGACCTCGAATGCGCTCTCCAATCCACTTGACCGCAAGGGGTTGGGCCACTCGGCCCCCACTGCACGGATGAACAAAATCGGGGTTGACAAGCGCGGGGTGCGACCCTAGCCTTTCGCGCGCTTATGCTTGGCGAACGCCCGGTCGCCCGAGTCTGCGCTACGGCGCCGTGCGTCGCCTGCGCATTCGGTGCCTGCATCCTGAACATCGCCGGCCACGACACCGCTCCCGAGCGGTGTTTTTGTGTGTTCGGAACCAACAAAGCATACGGGCCGTGACGGAGCGATGCTCCCAATCGGCGTGACCGAGAGGAGGTGAATGTGAACTTCATGAGAAGGCTGACTGCTTTCGCGATCGTGGCGCTGGTGGCGCTCACCATGGCGCTCGCCGTGCTGGGTTGCGGCAAGAAGGAAGAGCCCGCAGCGACGACTCCAGCGTCCGAGGCGCCCCCTGCCGGGTCCATGGGATCCGACAGCACCTCGATGATGGCCGATACCTCGATGCATCACTGATCCATCACAGGTCCTGCGATATTCGAAGTCAACGGGAGGGGAGCTTCCGCAGTCGGGGCTCCCCTCTCTTGCATTTCGCAACGACGGACGGCCCCGCTCCGGGGCACGAGCGGGCCGGTGGACGGCCCGAAGCCCGTGCCCCGGCGCAACCTCCGTACCCCCACGCGCGTAGTTCAGGGCGAAAGCGGAGGATGAACCCCATGAACCGTACCCTGGCGGCGCTCCTGATCTCGTACCCGCTCCTGGCCTCACCGGTCGCGGCCGGCGAGACCCTGCGCGAGCAGAGCGAGCGCACGCTGGACGCCCAGGGGATCGGGTCGCTCGCGGTCGAGAACCCGCGCGGAGCTGTGCGCGTGATCCCGGGCCCCGCGGGCAGCATCCGGGTGACGGCCCTCAAGATCGTGCGTGCTCACGATCTCGAGACCGCGCGGGAGTTCGCGCGCGAGACCGGCAGGTGCGGGTCGGGCTCTTACAGATGATGTCCGGCGACTTCGAGTTTCCCGGCGTCGAGGTCCGCCTGGCGCTGGCTGTGCCACGGGAGCTGCCCGTGAGCCTGCGCTCGACCAGCGGCGATCTCGCCACCGAGGAGCTGGGCGGCCGCCAGGAGCTGGACACGGTGAGCGGGGAGATCGACGTGAGCGTGGCGGGCGGCGTGGTGCGCGCGACCACGACGAGCGGCAACGTCCGCGTTTCCGGGCGAGGCGCCGCGCGGCTACGGAGCGTGAGCGGCAACCTCACGGCCGAGGATGCGGGCGGCCCGCTCGACGCGCACACCACGAGCGGCGAGCTGGTCGTGGTGGCCGCGCAGGATTCGCTCGACCTCGGGAGCGTGAGCGGGGACATCCACGTGGACCGTGCGCCGCGCGGGATCTCGGCCACGACCACCAGCGGCCGCATCGACACGCGATCGGCCTCGGGGGTGGTGCGGCTCAGCAGCTCGAGCGGGGACGTGGACCTGCGGCTGGTGTCGCCGCTCACCGCCGTCGAAGTCTCATCGAGCAGCGGGGACATCGCGGTCCATCTCGCCGAAGGCCTGGGCTGCGCGGTCGAGCTCCGCACATCGAACGGCACGCTCGATACGTCGGTGCCGCTCGAGGCGAGCAGCGTGACGCGGCACCGGGTAGCGGGTAAGGTGCGCGGCGGTACCACGCCGGTCGTGCTGCGCAGCTCCTCCGGCGACATCGTCCTGACTGGCGGAGGATCGTGATCGTGCGACGGCTCGTCCCGTGGCTCCTGATCGCCCTCGCGGGCACCGCGGCCCTGATCGTCACATCGCCGGCGGGCCGCGCGGCAGGAGCGTGCGTCCGCGCCGTGGGGATGCGGGCGCTCGCGCAAGCCCTGGTCCCAGCCGCGGCCGCGCAGGAGGTGCTGGAGTTCAAGCCCGTCTCCCCCGAGAGCGCGGCGAAGCTCGAAGAGGCGAAGCCCCCGCGCCGCCGGGGCGCATCGTCCATGCCGTCGGCGCCGAAGGTTCAGGCCGGGCCCTCCGCGCCCGCGCCCTCCGCCCCCGAGCCACAGAATCCTCCCCAGCCGCCGATCTCGTTCGGGAAGTCCGGCAACATCATGCGCGTCGGCTCCGACATCCACATCGAGTCCGACCAGGTCGTGATCGGCGACGTGATGGCGGTGGGGGGCGACATCACGGTCGATGGGCACGTCCAGGGCGACGTGGTGGCGATGGGCGGCGACGTCTTCCTGCACTCCAGCGGCAAAGTGGACGGCGACGTCGTGTGCATGGGGGGTGAGCTGCACGAGGACGAAGGCTCCGTCATCGGCGGCCAGCGCGTGACCGCCAGCCGCCACGGCAGGCGCACGCACATGCGGCACATGGTCGACGAGGAGGAGTCGCACGTCGGGATCACCGGCCCCCTCGTGTGGCTGCTCATCACGCTCGGCATGGCCTGGGCCTTCGCCGGCTTGGCCCCCGGCCGCACGGGCCGCTCGCTGGATGTGCTGAAGCGTGAGCCGGGAACCTCCGCCGTCACGGGCATTCTCGCGGCCATGCTGACCGTGCCCTCGATCGTGGCGCTCTGCCTGCTGGTCGCGCTGCTCTGCATCACCATCATTGGCATCCCGCTCGCGATCGGCGCGCTGCTCGGATACTTCGCGTTCCTCGGCGTGCTGTGGATGTGGGGCTTCGTGATCGGCTGCGCCGCCATCGGCGAGCGCGTCGCACGCTGGGGCGGATCGCGCATGACGAGCGCGGCCTCCGGACCGGCAACGGGCGCCGCAGGCACTCCGTACACCGCGACGCACACGGGCGCGCTCGCGGCGGGCGCGCCTGTGCCATTCAGCTTGACGCGCGCCGCGCTCTCTGGCGTGCTCCTCATCAGCGGCACGGGGCTCGTGGCTTCGATCCTGCACCGGCCCGGGCTCGGCCCCATCGGCGGAGTGCTCACGCTGCTCAAGGTGCTCTCCTGGCTCGCGTTCTCGGGCGTGACCCTGATCGGAGCCGGGGCGTGGCTGCGGGCGGAATTCAAGGCCGGAACGCTCTCGCGGTTGTGGGGCGCGCGCCGCAGGGCGAATGCCTCGGGGCCCGAGGCAGCGACGGCCGCGACGGAGGCCGGCCGCTCCGGCGGCGTCGCGCCGCCGCCCGCCGAGCCACCTGTGACCCCGGCCGGCGCCTGAGCTTCAAGCGGCGCCCGGTCCGGCCCGCGACGGCGGGCGTTTCGATGACCGGGAGGCTCGGACCGTGAGGCTCTGGAGGTGATCGCGGAATCGCTCTGGCTGCTGTGCCTGCTGTTGTTCGTGGACGGCGCCACCTTCTCGTTCGCGACCACCCCTCTCCTTCTTCACTACGGGAAGCTCCAGCACGATCCCACGCTGATCGCCCTTCTCGGGGGCGCGGCCAGCGCCGCCGGCAGCGCGATCCAGTTCCTCGTCCTCCGCCGCCTGCTCGCATCGTCCCATCCGTACATGCGCCGCTTCGCGCCTTCGCGCGAGAAGGTCGAGTCCACGCTCAAGTCCTATCCTGCAGCGTCCTTCGCGGCGCTCGCGCTCGCGCGCGCAACGCCGCTCCCCGACGCGCCGCTCAAGCTGGTGGCCGCAGCTGCCGGGTATCCGGTCGGCCGCTATGCGCTGGCGATCTTCCTCGGCGCGCTGCCCTACTACTTCGCGCTCGTGATCGTGGGCCGGAAGTTCAAGCCTCCGACGTGGCTCCTGATCGCGGCCACGGTCACGATCGTGCTCGGCGTGATCGTCGATCGCTTGCGGCGCCGCGGCCGGGAGTAAGGAGTGAGCGGGCAGCGGTACCGCCGCAACATGACGGGGGCCGAGTCGGGCGCGCGTTCGCGCATGGGGCGCGCGGCGGGCAGGGACCGCAGCGACTCCGAGCCCCGCGCAGCTGCGCGCGGTGAGCCGGTCGCGGCCGTCGGCGTGGACACCGGTGGCACGTTCACCGACTTCGTCGCCCTTCGGGGACGCGCGTGCGTTGCGCTCAAGATCCCCTCATCGCCCGATGCGCCCGAACGCGCCGTGCTCGAGGGCCTCGCCCGACTCGGCGCGGGGCCCGAGACCCGCGTGCGGCACGGCTCCACCGTCGCGACCAACACGCTGCTCGAGCGCAAGGGCGCGCGCGTGACGCTCCTCACAACCGCCGGCTTCGAGGATCTGCTCGAGATCGGCCGGCAGGAGCGGCCCGACATCTACGCGCTCGCTCCGCGCCGCGTCGAGCCGCTGGTGCCCGCCGAACGCCGAATCGGCGTGCGCGAGCGACTCGGCCCCCGGGGGGAGCGCATCGTCCCGCTCGCGCGCGCCGCGCTCGCGAGCGCCGTGCGCGCCGCGAAGCGCGCGCGCTCCGACACCGTCGCGGTCGGGCTGCTTCACTCCTACGCCAATCCCGCCCACGAGCGCGCGCTGGCGCGGGCGCTGCGGCGCGCCGGCCTCCGCGTGAGCGTATCTTCGGAGCTGTGCCCCGAGATCCGCGAGTACGAGCGCCTCGCGACCACCGTCACCAACGCCTACCTCGTGCCGCGCGTCTCGCGCTACATCGAGGCGCTGGAGCGGGCGTGCGGCGCGGGGCTCGAGATCGTGCTCTCGCACGGCGGTGCAGCTGCGCCCGATGAGGCCGCGCGCGAGCCCGCACGGCAGCTCCTTTCGGGCCCGGCTGCGGGGCTCGCAGCTGCGCGCGAAGTTGCGCGCGCATGCGGGTTCGAGCGCGCGCTCACGCTCGACGTCGGCGGCACATCGACCGACTGCGCGTTCATGGAGGGCGAGCTGCCACGGCGGCGCGCGCGCGAGGTCGGGGGCTACCCCCTGCTGCTGCCGCTGCTCGACGTGCACACCGTGGGCGCGGGCGGCGGCTCGATCGCCCGGGTGGACCCGGGCGGCCTGCTCCACGTGGGCCCGGAGAGCGCGGGGGCCGATCCCGGACCGGCGTGCTACGGGCGCAAAGGCCCGCCGACCGTGACCGATGCGCTGGTCACGCTCGGGCGCATCGCGGGCGATGCG
>VBOS01000322.1 GCA_005893185.1 Candidatus Eiseniibacteriota bacterium | reverse complement strand
CGTCGTGATCCCGATGCTCGCCCTGACGCTGCTCGCGCCTCCCGCAGCTGCCCAAAGCGCGTGGGCGCGTGGCGACCGGGCCCTGCGCGCCGGCCGCTGGGCGGAGGCCGAGTCCCTGTACGCCCGCCGGGCGCACGGCGATCCGCGGCCCGAGCTGGTGGTGAATCACGCAACCGCTCGAGCGCTCAAGGGGGAGCGCGGAGAGGCCGTGCAGGAGCTGGCGCGCGTCGCGGACCGCGAAGGCGCAGCCGGCAGCGCAGCGCGCTACAATCTCGGAACCGTGCTCGGCCAGCAGGGAGAGATCGATCGCGGAATCGAGGCGCTCCGGCGGGCACTGGAGCGCTCGCCCACCGACGACGACGCGCGCTGGAACTACGAGGTGCTGCTGCGACGGAAGCGCGAGCAGGAGCGGGCGCCGAAGAAACCATCTCCGTCGCAGTCTCAGCAGCAGCCACAGCCGTCGCAGCCCTCGCCCTCCACGCCGAACGCGAATTCGAGCCCCGGGGCCAGCGGCAGCCCGACGCCCAATCCGGCGCAGCAGGTCGGGCCTTCGGCGTCCGCGCCGCCGCCGTCGGGCGGGGCGGGAGGAATGACGCGCGAGCAGGCGGATCAGCTCCTCGGTGCGCTGAACGAGGTCGAGCGCTCCGAGCGCATGCGCCAGCAGCGACTGCGCGTGATGCAGAAGAAGCCGGGGAAGGACTGGTGACCATGCGCCGGCCCGCATCCGTTCCGCTTGCGCTCGTCACGCTCATCGCGCTCGCCACGCTCGCGACGGGTTCACCTGCGCGGGCCGCCGTGGTCCAGGCGCGCGTCGGCCGCAATGCGCTCGCGGTGGGGGAGAGCACGACGCTCGAGGTCATCGTCCAGGGCGCTCCCGGCGCGGCGGGCGAGCCCGCGTTCGACGTGCCCTCCGGCATCGAGGTGCTGGGGAGCGACCGCACGCAGAACCTCTCGTGGACCAACGGACGCACCGTATTCCGCTACGAGCTTGCTCCCAACGCTCCCGGCCGCTACTCGCTGGGCCCGGTTCGCGTACGGGTCGGCGGCCAGATCTACGAGAGCGGCGCAATCGCGCTCACGGTGAGCGCCGCCGCCGCGCGCGTGAGTGGCGGGGCAAGCCCTGTGACGCTGGTGGCTGACGTCTCGCCGAGCGACCCGTACGTGGGACAGCCGGTGCTCCTGCGCGTCCGGCTCGTGCAGCGCGCCACGCTCGCGGAGGACCCGCAATACACGCCACCCGCCACGCCCGGCTTCTGGTCGGAGCGCTTCACCGACCCCGAGTCGTATTACGCGCAGCAGGGCAGTCGGCGCGTGCTCGTCACCGAGACCCGGGCGCGCCTGGTGCCGCTCGACCAGGGGAGCGCGACCGTGGGTGCAGCCACCGCGGGCGTTGTGCTCTCGTCTCCGGGCCCCTACGCGGACCCGCTTTCCTGGGCGGGCGGAGGGAATCCGCGCCGCGAGCTCACGATCCGCTCGGAGCCGCTGACCGTGGAGGTACGGGCGCTGCCGCGCGGCGCGCCAGCGGGCTTCGACGGAGCGGTCGGATCCCTCTCGCTCTCGTGGTCCGCGGACCGCGAGCAGACTTCGGAGGACGTTCCGGTCACGGTGCGGCTCGACGTGCGTGGCATCGGCAACCTGCCACTCCTCCACACGCCACGACTCGACGTGACCGACTTCGAGGTGTTCGCAGGAACCGTGGAGGACAGCGCAGGAGCCCCGGGCACGCTGGCTGCGGGCCGCCGCCGCTTCCAGTGGACGCTGCTCCCGCGGCGGCTCGGGCGGCTCGATGTGCAGCCGCCGGCTTTCGCGTGGTTCGACCCCGGCGCGGGGGCGTACCGAAGCGCCGCGCCGCCTGCGCTCGCCCTGGTGGTGGCGCCGGCGGCGGCCGCGGGACAGGAGCATCCCGAGATCTTCCCGGCCGTCTTCATCACGCACCCGCTCGATCCCGACGCTCGGCCGGTCGCGCCCTGGGCCTGGGCCGTGGCCGGAGCCGCGCTGGGTGGCGCGCTCGTTCTGTGGCGGATCAGCCGGCGCCCGCCGGCGGACGCAGCAGCGCGCGCGCAGCAGCGCGAGTGGCTGCGCGTGGTCGGGCTCTCCTCCGGGACGGCGTTCTGGCAAGCGGCGGATCAGGCCTGCACATGGCTCGAGCCGCGCGGCCGGGCGGTCGCGGGACTGCGGCGCGAGATCGCATCCGCGCGCTACGGCGGCGCAGGCGGCGATGTCGAGAGCACGCGCAGGCGCCTGGTGGAGGAGCTGGCGCGCGCGCTGCCGCCCGTCACGCCGGCGTGGCCGTTCGCGCTGGGCGCAGCCTCGCTCGCGGTCGCGGCCCTGGTGCTGGGGTTCACGTTCGGGCCGCGTCCGGGCGGCGAGCGCGGCAAGGTCGAGGCGCGTGCGGCGGATGAGAAGGCGCGCGGCGGCGACCTGGAGCAGGCCCGCAGCGGCTGGCAGGAGCTGTGGGACCGCGGCGCGCGTGGGTCGGGGCTCGCGGCCCGCCTGGCTTGGGCCGAGGTGCGCGCGGGCCGCGTCGGTCCGGCGGTGGCATGGGTGCTGCGTGGCGAGCGCCAGGAGCCGCGCGACCGCGCCCTCGCATGGGTGGCGGAGCAGGTGCGCGAAGGCGGCGGGCTCGCGGGCGCAACTCCCTTCCGGTGGCCGGTGCGGCGGATCGAGTGGGCGCTCGGAGCGCTCGCGTTCGGCTTCGCCGCCGGCGGACTGTGGCCGCGCCGGCTTCCGGCCGCCGTGAGCCTGGCGCTCGCGGTCGGGTGCGCAGCCACCTTCCCACTCCAGGGCATGAATGCTTCGCGCACCGCCCGCGCCGTGCTCGGCACCGTCGCAACGCTCGAAGGCCCCGACCTCGAGCTGTCGCCCGGACAGGTGGTCACGGTGCTGCATCACGCGGGCGAGCGCGCCCGTGTCGCCGCCGGACGCGACATCGAGGGCTGGCTGCCCGTGGCGGACCTGATCGAGCTGGAGGCCAGCCGGTGAGAGCCTTGCTGCTCGCGATCGCGCTGCTCGCGCCGCTCGAGCAGATGGATCTCGAAGTACAACGAGCTGTGCAGGCCTCCCGCGCGCCGTGGCTCGAGCCCGTGATGCGCGCCGCCTCGGGCGTCGGGCGCCCCGCCAACGTGCTCGGCGCGCTGCTCGCGATCGCGCTCTTCGACGCGACAGCTGGCCCGGCCACGGCGCGTCTCGCGCTGGCTGCGCTCCTGCCCACCAACCTGGCGGTCGAAGGGCTCAAGCTGGCGGTCGACCGACCGCGCCCGGACGGCGAGCACAAGCGCTCGAACGCATCTTTCCCCTCGAGTCACGCCGCGAACGCAGCGGCCATCGCCTGGATCTTCTCCCGCCGCTGGCGCCGCCTGGCGCCAGCCTTCTGGGCGGCTGCGTTGCTCGTCGCATGGTCGCGCATCTACCTCGACCGTCACTACCTGAGCGACGTGCTGGCCGGCCTCGCGATCGGCATGACATGCGCATGGCTCGCGCCCCGCATCCGGCGCAGGTGGGGCGCAGCTCCTCCGGCCCCCGGTCGCGCATCTGCCGAATCGGGTTAGGAGGTGTGGCTGTGAGCGGCTGGTGGTGGGCTGGCGGGGGCGACCTAGCCCCGACGACGAACGAGGCCTCCGCCGGCGTTCTCAAACCGTGCCTGGCCGCTTTCTCCCGGTTCTGCTAGGGTAGCGGCGTCAGGGGGCTCACGACGCCGATGACCACCGTTGCGGTTCATCCGGTTCCCGACACCTCGCTTTTCCTCCCGGACCTCAAGCTCAAGCGCAAAGAGAGCGTGCTCCACGAGATGGCATGCGTGGCGCAGAAGGCCGGCGCGGTGCGGGATGCGGAATTGCTCCACGAGACGCTGCTGCGGCGGGAGCGTTGGTGCCCGAGCGCGGTCGGAAAGGGCGTGGCGGTGCCGAACGCTCGCTCGCTGGCTGTCACGGAGCCGCGCCTGGTCATTGCGCGCGCGCGGCGCGGCCTGGAATGGGGCGCGTCGGACCGTGTCGCGGTGCAGCTGGTGCTGCTCGTGCTCTCGACCTCCGAGATGAGCGTGGATTCCCACCTCGAGCGCGTGATGCGGGCGATCGCGATCACGCGGACCCAGCGCAACCGCCTGAAGCTGCTGGAAGCCGAGGACGCGCGTATCGTGACCGCGCTGCTGCGCGAGGCCGCGCTGTGACCGAGGCGACGCTCCTCGAGCTCCACGATCTCGACCTGCAGCTCGCCGAGGCCCGCGAAGCTGCGCACGTGGGCAAGCTCAAGAAGCTCGGCTTCGAGCCCGGCGAGCGCTTGTCCCTCGAGCGCCTGCGCGCGCGCCTGCTCGCGGGCGTCGAGCGCCGCTGGGTGCAGCACTACGAACGCGCGCTCCAGCGTTACGGCCGGGGGCTGGTCGCGATGCGCGAGCGCGTCTGTCTCGGCTGCTTCGTGACGCTCCCGACCTCGGCCTCCCCGGGCGTGGGCGAGTCGCTCACGCTGTGCGAGAGCTGCGGCCGCATCCTCTACTGGCGCTGAACGCATTCCTCCTTTGACATGGCCACGGGCAGGATCGCGCCTGCCCGGAGCGCGGCGCGCGGCTTTGCGGTATGCTCGTTCGGTCGCAGGACCGGGCGGGCAGGATCGGGGGAGGCGAGGGCATGAGGTTTCATCGCGGCCTGCGCGTGGCGGCCTGCGTGTTGTGGTTTTCGAACTCGGGTTGCACTGCGCTACGCGGCAGAGCCGCAGCGCGATCACGTGCGTATCGTCACGCGCGACGGGCTGCTCTACGAGTTCGACTACGCGACGTTCCGCGAGGACAGCCTCGTGGGATACAAGCGGCGCGACACCGAGAGCCACGTCGAGGACTACGCCTCCCTGGGTGTGCCGCTCGAACAGGTGGCGGCCATGTCCACGCGCCAGGTCGACTGGGTGCGCACAGGGCTCGTGGGCGGGGTCGGGCTGCTCGTCGTGCTGGTGGGCGCGTACAAGGCCAGCCAGTCGTCCAACGGCGGCGGGGGCGGTACGGGCGGGGGCGGGCGGCCGCCTCCGGGTTAGGCTCCGTTTGAAAACGGCCGAGGGCAAGGCGTCGCGGTCGAGCGACGAGCGGAAATGTGGCCTTCAGGCCACTTTGGAGCGAGGAGCCGACCGCGCAGCGCAGCCATCGGGCGTTTCGAACGGAGCCTAGCGCTCGAGCCTGGCGACCAGCAGGGCCGCGCAACCCGCGCCCAGGAGGCCCGCGAGGAAATCGCCCGTGTCGAAGCGCCCGTGTCGGCGGTCGGCGACTTCCTTGCCCAGCGCGAGCACAGCTGCACCGGCAGCCGCGGTCGGCGCGCCGGTCATGACTCCGAACGCGGTCCCGAGGCTGAAGGCGAGCGAGAAGTGCTGGAGCTTGTCCGGCGCGAGCGCGCCCGTCTGCCATGCATGCGTCCCGGCCGGCGGGAGATCCTCCGGCGCGGCACGGAGGGTGTCTGCTGCGGTGTCCGCCCGGGCCCGGGCGGCGAAGCAGAGCGCGAGTGCGAAGATCACCGCCATGCTCGTCCGCCGGCCGCGCGTGGCTCTCACGTCCGCTTGCCCTCCCGTCCGAGGTCCCTGCGATGCCCGATACGAAGAAGACGAGCGGCGATCCTAACACCGGCGCCGACGCCAAGGAACGCGAGCGCGCCCGGGCGGATGCCGCCGCGACGCTGCGGGCCCACGCGTGGCCGCCTGCGCTGCTGGCGGCGCTCGCGCGCCTCCGGGAGGGCGGGTTCCAGGCATGGCTCGTAGGCGGCACGGTGCGCGACGTGATGCTCGGGCGCGAAGCGGAGCCGGTCTTCGACGTCGCGACCGACCTCACGCCCGATCAGGTGAGCGCGCGCTTCGAGCGCGTCGAGCCGATCGGGCTTCGCCACGGAACCGTGCTCGTGCTCAGCGACGGCCTTCGGATCGAGTGCACCACCTTCCGCCGCGAGGGCGCATACGCGGACGCGCGCCATCCCGATCGCGTGGAGTTCACGCGCGACCCGGAGGAGGATCTCGCACGCCGCGACCTCACGGTGAACGCGCTGGCGTTCGATCCGGCGAGCGGCGTGCTCCTCGATCCGCACGGCGGCGCGCTCGACCTCGAGCGCCGGGTATTGCGTGCCGTGGGCGATCCACGCGCGCGCTTCGCGGAAGACGCGCTGCGTCCGCTGCGCGTAGCGCGGCTTTCGGCCGTGCTCGAGATGGGGCCCGAGCCCGCGACCCGGGCCGCTTTGGGCTCGGCGCTCGACCGCTCGCGCCTGGTCGCCGTCGAGCGCGTGCACGACGAGCTGGAGAAGCTGATGCGCGCGCCGCGGCCCTCGGTGGGAGTCGAGCTGCTGCGCGAGGCCGGGCTGTTGGAGCTCTGGATGCCGGAGCTGGCGCGCACGTGGGCCGTGCCCCAGAACCGCTACCACGCATACGACGTCTACCTTCACAGCCTCTACACATGCGACGAGGCGCCGGCCGACAAGCCACGGGTGCGCTGGGCGGCGCTCCTCCACGACATCGGCAAGCCCGATACGCGGGTGGTGCGCGGGGGAGACGGCACGTTCTACAACCATCAGTTCGTGGGAGCGGAGCTGGCGGACCGGCTGCTCGAGCGCATGCGCTTCCCCGCAGATGAGCGAGCGGCGATCGTGCACCTGGTGCGCGAACACATGTTCGACTACCGCGGCGGCTGGAGCGACGCCGGGCTCCGTCGCTGGCTGCGCCGCGTCGGGGAGGAAGCGGTCGCCGACCTCTTCGACCTGCGCATCGCGGACATGCTCGGCAACGGCCTGAAGCAGGGCTTTCCCGTCTACCTCGAAGAGATGCGGCGCCGCATCGAGCGCATCCTCGCCGAATCGCGCGCGCTCAAGGTCACGGACCTCGCGGTCGGGGGCCACGATGTGATGCGGGTGCTCGGCATCCCGCCCGGGCCACCTGTGCGCGAGACGCTCGAGGCACTGCTCGAGGAGGTGCTGGACGATCCCGCGCGCAACACCCGCGAGCGTCTGCTGATGCGGCTCGAGGAGCGGCGCGGCGCGGGCGAAGCACCCACCGCGAACGCTTGACACCTTTTGCACACCGCCCCTATTCTGCGGCGTGCCAGCAATCAAGGAGCCAAGACCCCGGCGATCCCACCCCGGATTGCGCCCGATGATGAGCATGTCCGCGGTCCAGAAGCCCGTGTGGCGTGAGTTGGAGCGTGTCCAGGGCCGGCTGCGCGAGGCGTTCCGCACCCCGATCCCGATCCTGAACGAGGTGGGCGGGCACGTGCTCGCCACCCAGGGCAAGAAGTTCCGGCCCACGCTTCTGTTGCTCGTGGCCCGCCTGCGCGGCCACGCGGGCGAAGACGCAGTCGTGTGCGCAACGGTGATCGAGATGGTGCACGCGGCCGCGATCATCCACGACGACTCGGTGGATCGCAGCGCCTTGCGCCGCGGGCGGCCCACGGTGAACGGGCTCTGGACCGACGAGATGGCGATCATCGTCGGCGACTATCTCTACGCCCAGGCCATGAAGCTGCTGGTCGAGCACCAGCAGAACGCGGCGATGGGGATCATGGCGCGGGTCGTGACCGAGATGTCGTGCGGGGAGGCGCTGGAGTTCCAGTACGCGTACGACCTGGACGTGAGCGAGGAGCAGTACGAGGAATTGATCCGCGCCAAGACCGGCTCGCTGATCGGGGCCGCGACCGAGATCGGCGCGGGCTTGAACGGCGGGGCGCGCGACATCGCGCGCCGCGAGCGCTACAAGAGCTTCGGCGAGGTGGTGGGGATCGCATTCCAGATCGTCGACGACCTGTTAGACTACCAGACCGACTCGGGCACGACCGGTAAACCGGTGGGCCACAACCTGGCCGAGGGCAAGGTCACGCTGCCGCTGATCGCTGGGCGGAGCTGAAGACGCTGGTCGGGAAGTGCGGCGGCTTCGACTACGCCCGCGACCGCGCGCGCACGCGGGCCGACGAGGCGCGCCGCATCCTCGACGGCGAGCCCGACGGGATCGCGCGCCGGGCGCTCGACCGCGCGGTGAACTACGCGGTCCGGCGCGACCGTTGACCAAGAGGTCGCGTCCCGCTCCGCTGGCGACGGAGACCGCTCGCAGAGTCCCGTCCAGCGCGCCGGCGCTCGAGATCCTGCGCGAGGCGGCGCGCGCCGCCATCGCCAAGAAGGCTCGCACGCCGGTCGCCCTCGACCTGCGCGAGCTGGACGGCGTGTGCGACTACTTCTTCATCTGCTCGGGATCGAGCGAGGTGCAAGTCAAGGCGATCGCCGAGGCGGTCGAAGACGGGCTCCGGGAGCGGGGGGTGCGCCCGTGGCACATCGAGGGGTTCGAGAGTCGGCGTTGGGTGCTGCTCGACTACGTGGAAGTGGTGGTGCACATCTTCCACGAGAAGACGCGCGAGTACTACATGCTCGACCGGTTGTGGGGAGACGCGAGGAGCCTGGATCTTGGTCTGGAGCGCGCTGACTGACGGCTTTGCCGAGGCCCTGAAGCGCGCCGGCCTGTGGAGCGAAGGGCGGCTCGCGCGCCTCGAGCTCGCGATCCCGCGCGAGCCGGCGCACGGCGACTGGACGACCAACCTGGCGCTGCTGATCGCGCGCGATGCGGGCAGACCCCCGCGCGCTGTGGCAGATGCGCTGGTCGCCGCCTTCCCCCGCGATCCGGAGATGTTCTCGGGCATCGATGTCGCGGGCCCCGGATTCATCAATTTCCGGTACGCGCAGGCGTTTCTCGACCGCCTGCCGTCGCGCATCCTGGCCGATGGGCCGCTCGAGGCGGCGGCTCGCCGTGGATTCGGCTGCTTCGATCACGCGCACGGGCTGCGCGTTCAGGTCGAGTACGTGAGCGCGAACCCGACGGGGCCGCTCAACGTCGTGAACGCGCGCGCCGCCGCGGTCGGAGCCGCGCTGGTCCGGCTGCTCAACGCCACCGGGCATTCGGCCGACGGCGAGTTCTACGTGAACGACGCCGGCACCCAGGTGGACCTGCTGGGCCAGTCGGTGGCCGCGCGCTTCGCGGAACGGGTCGGCATCCCGCGCGCGTTCCCCGAGAACGGCTACCAGGGCGAGTACCTGCACGACCTCGCGCGCGAGCTGAGCGAGCGCGAGGGCAGGGCGGCGCTCGCAGGCGACAACGGCGAAGCTTGGTTCCGGAACCAGTCGCTGGAGCGCATCCTCGACTGGCAGCGCGGCGACCTCGCCGAGTACGGCGCCGAGTTCGCGCGCTGGGTGCGCGAGTCCGAGCTGCACGCTCGCGGCGACGTGGACGCCACCCTCGAGGCCCTCCGGGCGCGCGGCATGCTGTACGAGGCGGAGGGCGCGACCTGGGTGCGCACAACGCAGCTCGGCGACGACAAGGATCGCGTGGTCGTGCGCAGCAGCGGGCTTCCGACCTACCTGCTGCCCGACGTCGCCTACCACCACGACAAGCGCGCGCGCGGATTCCGCCACAGCATCGACCTGTGGGGGCCGGACCACCACGGACGCATCCTGCCGCTCAAGGCCGCCCTCCAGGCGCTCGGCCTCGAACCCGACTTCCTCGAGGTGCTGATCGTGCAGCAGGTGAACCTGCTCTCGGGCGGCCAGCCGGTGAAGATGAGCAAGCGCGCAGGCGAGTTCATCACGCTGCGCGACCTGATGGAGGACATCGGCGCCGACTGCGCCAAGTTCTTCTTCCTGATGCGCTCGACCAACGCCCACCTGGACTTCGATCTCGATCTCGCGCGGCGGCAGAACGACGAGAACCCGGCCTACTACGTGCAGTACGCGCACGCGCGCATCGCTTCGATCCTGCGCTTCGCAGCCGAGCGCGGGCTCGCGCCTGCGCAGTTCGCGGGCCCCGGCGAGCCGGGCCTCGCGGCCCCGGCGGAGCAGACGCTGGCGCGCAAGCTGGCCGCCTTCCCCGAGGTGGTGCGCGGCGGGGCCCTGGCGCGCGAGCCGCATCGCCTGCCGGCCTACCTGCAGGAGACCGCAGCCGTCTTCCACCGCTTCTACCACGAATGCCGCGTGGTCTCGGAGGATCGGGCGCTCTCGCTCGCGCGGCTGCGTCTCGCGGAGGCGACACGTCTCGTGCTCCACAACGGCTTGGCGCTCATGGGCGTGACGGCACCCGAGCGCATGGAGCGGGAGGCGGAGGCTGCGACGTGAGTCCACGCGGCGCGCGGGAGGGCGGCGCGGGCGGCGCGCGAAGTGGAGGCCGGGCTGCGGCGCGACGCCGCGAGGACGGACGCCTCGGCGGTGCCGCTCGGAGCGGAGCGAGGCCCGCGGCCGCCCCCGCGGAGATCGTAGTTGTCGGCTCGGTGGCGCTCGACTCGGTGCGCACCCCGTTCGGCGAGTCCGGCGATGCGCTCGGCGGCTCGGCCTCGTACTTCTCGCTTTCGGCCTGCCACTTCGCGCCTGTGCGCATGGTGGCGGTCGTGGGAGAGGACTTCCCTCCCGAGCACCGCGAAACATTCAGGAGTCGTGGCGTGGACCTCGAAGGACTCGAGACCGCGCCCGGCCGGACGTTCCGCTGGCGCGGCGAGTACGCGGTCGAGCTGGGTCACGCCCACACGCTCGAGACCCAGCTCAACGTGTTCTCCGACTTCCACCCCCGGCTCGACGACCGGCACCGAGCGTGCCCATTCGTATTCCTCGCCAACATCGACCCCGAGCTGCAGCTCGAGGTTCTGGGTCAGATGCGCCGCCCGCGCCTCACCGTCTCCGACACCATGAACTACTGGATCGCGCGCAAGCCCGATCGCGTGCTCGAGGTGCTGCGGCGGGTGGACGTGGCGCTCCTGAACGAGGAGGAGGCGAAGTCGCTGGCAGGGGAGACCCAGCTGGTGCGAGCCGCCGACCGCCTGCTCGACCAGGGAGCGAGCGCCGTGATCGTGAAGAAGGGCGAGCACGGGGCTCTCTACCGCTCGCGGGAGGAGCGCTTCATCACGCCCGCCTACCCGGTGGAAGCGCTCACCGACCCCACAGGCGCAGGCGATTCCTTCGCGGGGGGCTTCATCGGCTGGCTCGCGCGCTGCGGCCGCGACGACGGGCACGCGCTCCGACAGGCGCTCGCGTGCGGAACCGCAATGGCCTCGATCGCGATCGAGGATTTCAGCCCCCGGCGCCTGCTCGAGACCGACCGCGAGGAGATCGCGCGCCGCGTCGGCCTCCTTCATCACATGGCGAGCTTCGACCTGCAGCCGGTGTTCTGATCCAGGGGCGCGGTGGCGCAGGGCCTCGGCACATTCCGTTGGCTCTTGGCAGCAAGCGACGGAACACGATCGAGCTTGCTCCGTTCGAGATTCTCCGTCCACGCCTGCTTCGCGGCTGTGCTATTCTGCCCCTTCGACTCGGCATGAGGCAAAGGAGGGCTGAATGACCGTCGACGCGACCGAAGTACCGTGGCCGAAAAGGGCCGAAGCCGCGATCCGATCGCTGCGCGACGTCGAGGCCGCCAGCATCCAGACCGAGGACGACGAAATCCGCGAGATCCACGTCCTCACCAGTTCGTCCCGGCCCGCGAAGCAGATCGTGCGCGACGTCCAGACGCTGCTGCTCACGCGCTTCAACCGCCCCATCGACCACCGCGTGGTGTCCGTGGCCTACGCCCGCCCGGGCCCCTCCCTGGCTCCCCGCGCCCCGCGGCTGCCAGGAGCGGAGCCCCAAGAGGAATCCACCCGCCGCATCCGCTTCGGAAGCGTCAACCTGTATGTGTCCTCCGGCCGGGCCCAGGCTCAGGTCGAGCTGGGCTGGAAGGGTGTGTCCCGCCTGGGGACCGCCACCGGCAGCGCGACCCGGGATGGCGCCCAGGGGCTGATCGTGTCGGCGACCCTCATGGCGGTTCAGGAATTCCTCGAGGACGGTCTCGCTTTGAGCTTGCAGGACATGGAGTTACTGAGGCTTGGCAAGCGAGACGTAATCGTGGTATCCCTCTCCTTGCTGGCCCACCGGAGCGAGAAGACTCTGGTGGGGTGCTGCACGGTGGAGCAGGATGCCCAGCAGGCGGTCGTCCTGGCGACCCTCGCCGCCCTCAACCGGGTGGTGGGGGGCCTCAGGACCCGCGAACCAACCGAATATGTCTTGAGACCGGCGTCAACCGAGGAGACCAGCGGAGCGAGTACTCAAATCGAGTAGCGAAGCGAGCCCACCTGACTGGGTCCAGAACCTTGACCAGCAGAGACGGACGCAAAGGAGGTGGGAATCGTGGACCTTATCCTCGATCTTATCATTCTCTTTACCAAGGCCGGCTGGTAGCCGTCGGCTCGCCTGACCCGCAGTCGCGAGGCTGCGGTTGAACTCCGAGGCTGACGTCGGTCTCATCCTCGTTCTTCATCACCTCCCCGGGTCACGCGGCATGCGCCGCCCGAACCGATCATGACGAGCACGGAAGCACTCCGGCATCGCGGGCTGTTCGTCTTCTACTACGCGCTGGTCGTCCTTTCGGCGGCCGGCCTGCTTCTGCATTTCACGCCCCACGTCACCCGCCACCCGCTGCTCGTGCCCGGCATGGTGCTGCTCCTGATGCTCATGGCGGACGCCAAGCCCGTCCCGCTCCCGAGCGGCGGCTACGCCACCGCCAGCGGGCTCTTCGACCTGCCGAGTCTGGTGGTGCTCGGCCCGGTCTACACAGCATGGCTCTCGCTCGCGAGCACGCTGGTGAACGAGGGGCTGATCCAGCGGCGACCGGCGATCCGTGTGATCCACAACCTCGCCATCTTCACCCTCACCTGCTTCGCCGCCGCCTGGGGCTTCGCGCTGGCGGGCGGCCGGGTGGGCACCATGGCGTTCCCGCGCGACCTGCCCGCGCTGCTGGCCTGCGGCGCCGCCTACTTCGCGACGAACTCGGTGTTGGTCTCGACGGTGATCGGCCTCACATCGGGGCCGAGCCCGTGGCGGGTGTGGCAGAGCAACTTCCAGCGCGGGATCTTCCACCACCTCTCCTTCATCGCGCTCGGGTCGCTGGTCGTCGTGGTCTACTTCTACGTCGGACCGTGGGCGCTGGTGCTGTTCGGCGTCCCGTTCCTGGTGGCGCGCCACTCGTTTGGCCTCTACATGGAGATCAAGTCCGATCTCAAGGACTTCGTGCGCGCCCTGACCGAGGTGCTGGAGGAAATCGATCCCTACACCCGCCACCACTCGGTCAGGGTGTCCCAGTACGCGGTGCGGCTCGCGCGCGGGCTCCGGCTCTCCGAGCGCGAGGTCGAGGAGGTGGAATACGCGGCGCTGGTACACGACCTCGGCAAGATCGGGCCTCAGCACCAGCACATCTTGCAGAAGCCGGGCACGCTCTCGCACGAGGAGCAGCGCACGCTGCGCGCGCATCCCGCTGCGGGTGCCGACATCGTGGCCCGCGTGCGCGCGCTGCGGCGCGCCGCCGAGATCGTGCGCAGCCACCACGAGCGCCCCGACGGGCTCGGATATCCGTACGGCCTCAAGACCTGCGACGTACCGGTCGGCGCGCGCATCCTGAACGTCGCAGACGCCTTCGACGCGATGACCTCCGACCGGCCCTACCGGCGCGCGCTCTCGCTCGAGGCCGCGCTCTTCGAGCTCGAGCGCGGCGCCTGCACCCAGTTCGACGGGGAGGTGGTCGCATGCCTGACGCGCCTCCACGGGCAGGGACGCTTCGCGCTCCTGCCGAGCCCCACCAGCGAGGACCTGCTCCTGCTCCGCATTCAGCCCCTGCGGGCGCGGGGCTGATGCGCTACCGCGAAGCCGGCGTGGACATCCCGCGCGCGGACGCGATCAAGCGGCGCATCGGGCGGGCTGTGCGCGCGACTTGGGGCACCGGCGTGCGCCCGCTCGAGCGCGGTTTCGCGGGCGTGATCGAGTGGCCCGCCGGGAGCCAGCTTCTGGCGGCCATGGTGCACGGCGCAAAGCCGCTCGCGTTCCTCGACTACATCGCGCAGGAGCGGCTCGAGCCCGAGACGGTGGTCGCGGCGGTCGAGGGCATGAGCCGCGCATGCCGCGAGGTGGGAGCGGCTCTGCTCGGCGGAGAGACCGCCGAAATGCCCGACACCTACCGGCCCTTAGTGCTCGACCTCGCGGGCTGCATGCTGGGAGTGATCGCGGCTGGCACGGTGCTCGACGGCGGCGCTGTGCGTCCCGGAGACCGGCTGCTGGGCCTCGCCTCGAGCGGGCTCCACACCAACGGCTACTCGCTCGCGCGCCGCGTGCTCGCGGATTCCGGGCTCGCGCTCGCCGATTCGCTGCCCGGAAGCGGCGAGCGGCTTGGCGACGCCCTGCTCGCGCCGCACCGCTGGTACGGGCCGACGCTCACGCCCGCCCTGGAGGCGGGCCGGGTTCACGCGCTCGCACACGTCACGGGCGGCGGGATCGCCGGGAACCTCGAGCGCGTGCTGCCGGTCGGCGCGCGCGCGCGGGTGGACGCCGCTCGCTGGCCGCTGCCCCAGCTCTTCCGCTGGCTGATCGCGGCCGGCGGGATCCCGCTCGAGGAGGCGCGTCGCGCCTTCAACCTCGGGATCGGGATGATCGTGGTCACAGCCCCCGCCGACACCGCAGCGCTCTCCCGCGATCTGACACGCGCGGGCGAGACCTGCTTCGAGATCGGCGTCGTGGAAAGCGGTGAACGCGGCGTCGAGTGGGTGGAATCGCCGTGAGCTTCGGCCTCGCCCGGACGGTGCATGAACCGTCCGCGACCAGGGTCGGGAGGGGGAGGTTGGGATGGAGCGGGAAGCGCGGGACGGGGGGCGGCTCACGCCGCCCGAGATGCTGGGGGATTCGGCCGCCTGGCGCGACGTGCTGCGATCACTCGCGCGCGTCGCGGAGAGCGGGCTACCGGTGCTGGTGCTGGGGGAGACCGGAACCGGCAAAGAGCTGGTGGCGCGGGCGATGCACACGCTCTCGCCGCGAAGGCTCGCGGGGTACGTCGCGCACAATTGCGGGGCCACGCCCGACAGCCTGATCGAGAGCGAGCTGTTCGGCCACAGCCGCGGCGCATTCACAGGCGCGGTCGCAGACCGTCCCGGGCTGTTCGAAGCCGCCCACCAGGGCACGCTCTTCCTCGACGAGATCGGGGACGCGAGCCCGCTGCTGCAGATGAAGCTGCTGCGCGTGCTCCAGGAGGGCGAGGCGCGGCGCGTGGGCGAGATCAAGCTGCGGCGCCTCGACGTGCGCGTGGTCTCAGCCACGCACAGGAGCCTGGCCGAAGGCGTGGAGCGTGGCGGCTTCCGCACCGACCTCTACTACCGGCTCAACGCGGTGCGTCTGCGCCTGCCGCCGCTGCGCGAGCGCGGCGACGACGCGCTGCTGCTGGCCGCGGCCTTCCTGCGGCGGGCGGCCGCCGACTGCGGCTCGCCGCCGCCCGCCCTCGACCCCGAGCTGGCCGCGCACCTGATGCGGTACCCGTGGCCCGGAAACGTGCGCGAGCTGTCGAACGCGTGCGCGTACGCGGTCAAGGTGGCGGGGGCGCGGGACGTGGTCGCGCTCGAGCACTGGCCCGAGGTTCTGCTCCTGCCCGGCACGCCCGCCGAGCGCGGCCTCCACGCCGAGACCCGCGCGCTGGAGCAGCGCAGGCTCCGGGAAGCTCTCGATTTGAGCCACGGCAACAAATCGCAGGCCGCACGCTCGCTCGGGCTCTCGCGGCAGGGACTCTTGAAGAAGCTGCGGCGGCACGGGCTCGGCGTTCCGGAGGCGGCGGCGCCGACGCTTGACGGTCCCGCGGCCGCTCAATAGACTGCCGCGCCAATCTTCCAGGGAGGAATTCGTGGCGCGAAAGAATCTCCAGCTCGGTCTGGTGGGCGTGGGTGCGGTTGCGCAGATCGCGCACATTCCGACCCTCAAGCGCACAGAGGGCCTCGAGCTCGCGGCACTGTGCGACCGCGATCCCGAGAAGGCCGCGCGCGTCGCGCAGAAGTTCCAGATCCCCCGCGTGCACGCGCGCTTCGACGACTTGCTGGCTGACGAGGCGATCGACGCGGTCGACATCTGCACGCCCAACTTCCTGCACGCGCCCATGGCGAGCGCCGCCCTCGAGGCGGGCAAGCACGTCCTGAGCGAGCGCCCGCTGGCCCGCAGCGCAGAGGAGGCGGCGGCCATGGCCAAGACCGCGAAGAAGGCGGACCGCGTCCTGATGTGCGCGGTCCAGCACCGCTTCCGGCCGGACGCCCAGCTGCTCAAGAAGTTCGTGGAGAAGGGCGACCTGGGGGAGATCTTCCTCGCCAAGGCCGGCTGGCTGCGCCAGCGCACGGCGTGGGACTCCGACGAGTGGCGGCGCCAGAAGCGTGAGTCCGGGGGCGGAGTTGTGCTCGACCTCGGTTTCCAGATGCTCGACCTCGCGTTGTGGATGCTGGGCGGGCCCCGCGCGGAGTCGGTCACGGCCAGCGTCCACCGCTCGAAGAAGGGCGAGGTCGAGGACAGCGCGACGGCCTTCCTCAGGCTCACGACCGGCGCCACGCTCTCGCTCGAGCTGACTTGGGGCCTGCTGATGGAGAAGGACTTCGCCTACCTCAACCTCTTCGGCTCGGGCGGGGCGGCGCTCATGAACCCGCTGCGCATCCACAAGGGCATGCACGGGACGCTGGTGAACGTCACCCCGACCATGGATTCCTCCCGCAATCAGTTCAAGCATTCGATCGAGGCCCAGATCGCTCACTTCGGCGAGGTCCTGCGCAAGGCCGCGAAGCCCATGGGCCATGCCGAGGAGATCCTGCCGGTGATGGAGCTGATGGACGCGATCTTGCGGTCGGGCTCGCGCTCGCATCGGGCGCGCTCTTGGGCAGCGCCTTCCTGCCCGCGCCGCTCGGCTTCGTCGCGTGGTTCGCGTTCGTGCCGTTGCTCGTCGCGCTCGATGCCTGCCTCGGACGTGACAGCTCGAGCCCGCGCCTCCCCGGCAGCGCACAGGCCGCAGGTGCCCCGGCGCGGACCGCCCGCGTGGGAGCGGGCGGTCTCTTCGCGCTCGGATACGCGTTCGGCTTCGCGTTCTACCTGATCGGGATACACTGGATCGCACTGCTCTCGGACGTCGCGATCACGGTGCCGTGGCTCAAGTACCCGGCCTGGGTCGTGGCCGCGCTCTACCTGGCGCTCTTCAGCGGCCTCACGACGCTGGCGGCGGGCGAGCTCGCGCGCCGCGCGCGGGCGCCGCTCGCCCTCACTTTTCCGATCGTGCTCCTCACCGTGGAGGAGCTACGCGGCTCGGGAGAGCTCGGCTTTCCGTGGTTCCAGCCCGGCTACACGCAGCACGCCTACCCGCGCTTCCTCCAGATCGCGAGCCTCGGCAGCGTGACGCTCGTGACGCTGTGGGTCGTGTTGGTGAACGTGCTGATCTGGCGCGCGTTCGCCGGCCGCGCGCGGCTGCGCGCAGCCGTGGGGGCTGCGCTCGCGCTGCTGCTGCCGTGGTTCTGGGGCGGCCGCGTCCTGCAAGCCGCCCCACACACGACCGGCCCCGTGGTGGCGCTGGTGCAGGCCAACGTCGCGGGCGAGATCAAGTGGTCGGGCAAGCACCAGGCGGCGATCCTCGACACGTTCCTGGCGCTCAGCGGGCGGGCGGCGCGAGGCACCCCGCGTCCCGCGCTGATCATCTGGCCCGAGACCGCGACCGGCGGCTATCTCACGAAGCAACCCGAGCAGGCGATCGCGGTCGCGCGCTTCGTCGCGCGCGACTCGATCCCGGTCTTCAGCGGTTTCGCCGACTACGGCATCGGGCCGGACGGCCGGCTCGTCGCGTACAATGCAGCGGGTATGTTCACGCCCGGTGACGCCCGCGTTGCGACCTACGCCAAGCGTCACCTGGTGCCGTTCGGCGAGCGCATGCCGTTCGAGTGGCTGATCCCGGCGCTCGGCAAGCTCGAGCTGGGCCAGGCCGAATGGTCGCAGGGGCGCGAGGCGGTCCTGTTCCCGAGTGAAGCCGGCCCGTTCACGACCCTCATCTGCTTCGAGTCCATCTTCCCGGCGCTGGCGCGCGCGGACGTGCGGAAGGGAGCGCGCTGGCTCGTGAACATCACGAACGACGAGTGGTTCGGCAACGGCGCTGCGCTCCAGCAGCACGCAGCCATGGCGGTGTTCCGCGCGGTCGAGCATCACGTGCCGCTCGCGCGCTGCGCCAACACCGGCCTCACGGTCCTGGTCGACAGCTACGGCCGCGTCACCGGCCGCCTGCCGGTCTTCACTCCCGCCGTGCTGGCCGGCCGGCTCGCGGACCCGGGGCCGAGGACGCTCTACACCCTTCTCGGCGACTGGCCGGGGCTGCTGTGCGTAGGCGGGCTCGTGCTGCTCGCACTGCGGGCGGCCCGCTCGAAGGCCGATTCATAGACCGGGAGTCGGGGCGAATCCGCGATCCAGCTCCCGGGAGATCCGGTTCATTGCTCGACCGCAACACGATCCACGTTCCGCGCGTTGACACATCGCGCCGCGCGCCACTAGGATACGCGCTCCTTCCCGTGCGTACCCGTACGCCGAGCGTCCGCTCCGTTGTCTTCGCGGAGGAGACCAGGTGAGCCGGCGTGTCGCGATCCTCGGCGCCACCGGCCTGGTGGGCCAGGCCATGTTGCGCGTGCTCGAGGAGCGCGAGTTCCCGACCGAGGCCCCGCGGCTGCTCGCGAGCGACGGGAACCGGCGCGCGCTGCGCTTTCGCGGGCGCGCCTTGCCGGTCGAGGCGGTGGGCGACGGCGCGTTCACGGGGATCGAGCTCGCGTTCTTCGCGGTCGGGAACGCGGTGAGCGAGCAATGGGCGGAGCCCGCGCGCGCAGCGGGCGCGCGTGTGGTGGACAACAGCAGCGCCTTCCGCTACCACGACGAAGTTCCGCTGGTTGTGCCCGAGGTGAACGGCGCGCTGCTGGATTCCGGGCCGACGCTGGTCGCGAACCCCAACTGCTCGACCATCGCGATCGTGATGGCCTTGGCACCGCTGGCTCGCGTGGCGCGCCTCGAGCGCGTGGCGGTCGCGACCTACCAGTCGGTCTCGGGCGGGGGTGCGGAGGCGCTGGCCGACCTGGAGAGCGGCGTGCGCGCCGGGCTCGAAGGCCCGCCGCCGCCGCGCGCAGGCGGACTTCCGCCCTTCGCGTTCAACGTGGTGCCGCACATCGACCGCTTCGAGAGCAACGGCTACGCGCGCGAGGAGATGAAGATCGTGTGGGAGACGCGGAAGATCCTGGGACTCCCCGGGCTGGCCGTGACCGCGACCGCCGTGCGCGTGCCGGTGCGCGTCGGGCACTCCGCTGTGGTGAACGCGCGCTTCGACCGCGCGATCGAGCCCGAAGATGCGCGCGCGCTGTGGGCGCGCTTCCCCGGCCTCGAGGTGGTGGACGATCCGGGAGGTGGGCGCTATCCGACGCCGCTCGCGGCCGAGGGACGCGACGAGGTGCTGGTGGGGCGCGCGCGTCGCGACCTCTCGCAGCCCAACGCCCTCGAGTTCTTCATCGCCTCCGACAACCTGAGGAAGGGCGCGGCCTTGAACGCGGTGCAGATTGCGGAGGAGCTGTGCCGGGCGGGCTCGCGCACGCCGTGACGGCGCGCCCTCTTTCCAAAGCCGAAGCTGCCCCCGATTCCGGCCGACCCGATCGCCTGCCGGCGGATGCGCGGTCCGCTTCGAGCGCGCGTCCCGAGTCGCTGGCGCCGCTGCTGCTCGGCGCGATGGTCGGGGCGCTGATCGCGGGCCGCCTCGAGACAGCTGCCGCATGCGTATTCGTGGCCGGGCTCGCATCTTGGGCCGCCGGCGCGGGCTGGCCTTCCGCGGCGTGGCTCCGGATGCTGGCATCGGGCGCTGCGCTCGCGATCGCGCTCAACCTCTACCTCAATCCGGGCCACGCGCTGCCGCTGCCCGCGATCTTCGGCGCGCACCCCACGTACGAGGGCCTGCGGAACGGAGCGCTCCTCGTGCTGCGCATGACGGGCGCCGCGATCGCGCTCCATGGCCTCAAGGCGCTGTGGCCGGGCGAGCGCGCGGCGGACGAGCTGGCCGCGCTCGTCGCGCCGCTCGAGCGCATCGGCGTGCCGGTGCGCAGGATGCGGGCTGTGCTGTCGCTGGCGCTGCGCTTCGCGCCGCTCGTCGCAGACGAGCTCAAGCGCGTGGCGCGCGTCCAGGCGCTGCGCGCCGGCCGTCCG
>VBOS01000324.1 GCA_005893185.1 Candidatus Eiseniibacteriota bacterium | reverse complement strand
GCCTTCTGGCAGCGAATGTAGGCCACGCCGCCGCCCGGCACGATGCCCTCCTCGACCGCGGCGCGCGTCGCGTGCAGCGCATCCTCGACGCGGGCCTTCTTCTCCTTCATCTCGGTCTCGGTGGCGGCTCCGACGTTCACCACCGCCACACCGCCCGCGAGCTTGGCCAGCCGCTCCTGGAGCTTCTCCTTGTCGTAGTCCGAGGTGGTCTCCTCGATCTCCTTCCGGATCTGCCCGATCCGGCCCTGGACGTCGGCCTTCTTGCCCGCGCCCTCGATGATCGTGGTGTTCTCCTTGTCCACGACGATCCGCTTGGCGCGCCCGAGGTCCTCGACCTTCACGTTCTCGAGCTTGATGCCGAGGTCCTCGCTGATCACCTTGCCGGCCGTGAGGACCGCGATGTCCTCCATCATGGCCTTCCGTCGATCCCCGAAGCCCGGCGCCTTCACCGCGCACACCGCCAGCGTGCCGCGCAGCTTGTTCACGACCAGGGTCGCCAGCGCCTCGCCCTCGACGTCCTCTGAGATGATGAGCAGGGGCTTGCTGCGCTGCGCGATCTTCTCGAGAATCGGGAGCAGGTCCTTCATCACGGAGAGCTTCTTCTCGTAGAGGAGGATGAACGCGTCCTCGAGGATCGCCTTCATGTCCTCCTTCTCGGTCACGAAGTAGGGCGAAACATAGCCCTTGTCGAACTCCATCCCCTCCACGATGTCCTTCGTGGTCTCGATGGACTTCGCCTCCTCGACCGTGATCGTGCCGTCCTTGCCGACGCTTTCCATGCACTCGGCGATGATCTTGCCGATCGACTTGTCGCCGTTCGCCGAGATGGTCGCGACCTGCTCGATCTCCTTCCAGTCGTCGGAGACCTTGCGGCTGAGCTTCTTGAGCTCGCTGGTCACGACTTCGACCGCCTTGTCGATGCCGCGCTTGATCGCCATCGGCGACGAGCCGGCGGTGACGTTCTTCAGGCCCTCGCGGAAGATGGCTTCGGCCAGCACGGTCGCGGTGGTGGTGCCGTCTCCTGCGACGTCCGAGGTCTTGGACGCGACCTCGCGGACCATCTGGGCGCCCATGTTGTGATAGGGCTCGTCGAGCTCGATCTCCTTCGCGACCGTCACGCCGTCCTTGGTGATCGTCGGAGAGCCCCACTTCTTGTCGAGGATCACGTTGCGCCCGCGGGGTCCGAGGGTGACCTTGACCGCCTTGGCAAGGATCTCGACCCCCTCGAGGATCTTCTGCCGGGCCTGCTCGCTGAACAGCAACTGCTTCGCTGCCATGTTGCCTCCTTACGTTCCGTTCTCGAGCCCCGGGCCGGGCGCGTGTGCGGCGCGGCCGGAGCGTGGATTCCGACGAGCTACCGGGCGGTCGTCTTGGTGGTTGTCTGGCTGGTCGTCTGGGCGAGCACGCCGAGGACGTCTTCCTCGCGCAGGATGATGTACTCGGTGCCGTCGATCTTCACATCGGTGCCGCTGTACTTGCCGATCAGGATGCGGTCGCCCTTCTTCACTTCCATCGCGATGCGCTTGCCGTCTTCGGTCAGGCGACCGGGGCCGATGGCGACCACCTCGCCTTCCTGCGGCTTCTCCTTGGCGGTGTCGGGAATGATGATCCCGCCCCGCATCGACTCCTTCTCCTCGATACGGCGGACCAGAACTCGGTCGGCGAGAGGACGGACGTTCATTGCTGCTCTCCTCCTCGTAGGTCTTCGGCCCGCGCTCGCGGGCCAGGGTCTGGATCGGGGACTTCGACGCCGCCGCGCGGGAGCACCACGGGCGGATGGATCAGAAGCGCACACGCTGCGAAGCAGCCTGGCCGGCGGCCACGGCCCGCAAGCGCACCGACAACATAGTCGAAACGACGCGCGGTCGCAAGCGCTCTGGTAACTATATGTAGATAAATTGATTGCACGATTGGCGTGGCGGGTGGGCGAATCGCGATTGCCCAAATGGCACTGGAAGGCTGGCGGTCGAATGGCGCCATCGCCAAGCCGGTTGAAGACGCCTGAGGAAATCGCCTGGCGACGTGTGGAGGCGGAGCGGGGAAAGAGAGGGTGGTGGTCGAGGAGTCGCCGGGAGGTCAGTGCGCGGTTTCGAACAACGCCTGCCGCGTCTTGCCGTCGAGGACGCCGTTGCTGATCGAGCCTTCGATGGTCACTTCCTCGCGGCGCACCGGAACGCGCGAGCGCGTGAAGACCACGAGATCCTCACGGCCCTGCATGAGATGGAAGGCGTAGCCTCCGCCCACCTGGTACACCTCGCCGACCCTGCCCTTGACCTTGACGGGCCGGCCGTCGAAGCGCTCGGGATGCCTGTGGATGGCGCCGATCGAGACGGTCTGCTCTTCCTTCGGGTGAAACATCATGAGCGCCACCACTGCGATCACGGCCAGCGCCACGAAGACGAGCGGGGGCGACTTGGAGAGCGCCCCGACGATGGATTGCAGCACGGCGCCCGAGGAAGCATGTGTCCGCATCTCCGGCCCGCGGCTCGCGGTCCCCGACTCTTCGGTCAGGAGCTCGTCGTCGTGAGCGGCGCGCCCGACCGCGCTCTCCCACGAGTCGCCCGCGGCGCTCGCTCGGGCCTCGGAAGGGGGCGAGAGCTTGGCCGGGGTGGCAGGACGGGCGCCGGTCTGGAGCGATCCGGCTTCGCGCGCGCTGTCGGCACGGCCCGGTGGGAGGTCCCGCAGGTCCCGCTCGCCCGCGGCGGTCAGCCACTCCGGCCGCTCGGCGGGGGATCGGGCGCCGAGGTCCATGCGGCGCGGGGGAGCGTAACCCTCGAAATCGTCTTCGTGATGCGAATGATCCACGGCGTCCTCCGGGAAGAGCGGCCGCTCGTGGTTATCGGCAGGCGCAATCGGGGCGTTTAGTCCGCGCGGAGCCCGGGCGGCGGAGCCGGACGCGGAGGCTGGGGGATCGCGTCTCGCGGCGCTCTCGCGGCGCGCGGAGGGAGGGTCCCGGAGCGCGCTCGCGAGGGAGCGAGGCGGAGCCCTAGGCGGAGCCGAGCGGTGACGCGAGACGCGCTCCCCCAACCTCCGCGTCCGGCTCCGCCGCCCCGGCTCCGCGCCCGGCCCCTCGCTCAGCGAATGCCGTGCTGCTTGATCTTGCGGTAGAGGGTGCGCAAGCCGATGCCGAGCATGGCGGCGGCCCGCGGCTTGTCGTGGCCGGTGTCCCGGAGCGTGGCGGCGATGAGCTGGCGCTCGGCCTCCTCGACCGTCATGCCCACCGTCACATCGAGGCGCGGCGTCTGGCTTCCCGTGCCCCGCAGCCACTCCGGCAGGTCGGAGAGATCCAGCGCGCGACGCCCGCGCGCGAGAATCACCATGCCCTCGACGACGTTCTCGAGCTCGCGCACGTTGCCGGGCCACACATGGGCGGCGAGGCGGTCGAGCGCGCCGCGCGTGATCCGGGTCACCCGGCGCCCGTGCCGACGGTTGAGCTCGCGCAGGAAGCTCTCGACCAGGAGCGGAATGTCCTCGCGCCGCTCGCGCAACGGGGGCACGCGCACCTTCACGCCGCCGAGCCGGTAGTGGAGCTCCTCGCGGAAGCGCCCGGACTCGACTTCGGCAGCCAGGTCGCGCCGCGTCCCGGCGATGAGCCGGACGTCGGACTTGAGCGTCCGGGTGCCGCCGACCCGCTCGAACGTGTGGTCCTGGATCGCGCGCAGCAGCTTGACCTGCACCGCTGCAGGGGCCTCGCCGATCTCGTCGAGATAGAGTGTCCCGCCGTCCGAGGCCTCGAATCGTCCGCCGCGCGCATCTTCCCCCGGTGCTTCGCGCTCGTTCCCGAACAGCTCGCTCTCGACGTCGCTCGGGGGGAGCGCTTCGAGGCGGATCCGCTCGAATGCCGCGCCCCGGCGCGGGCCGCTCTCGTGGATGGCCCGGGCCACCAACCCCTTGCCCGTCCCGGCCTCGCCCTCGATCAGAACGGTGGCGCGGGTCGATGCGACGTGGCGCACCTGCTCGATCACGCGCGTGATCGCGCGCGAATGCCCGATGAGGCGCTCCAGCCCGCGGCGCTCGTCCCGCGCGCCCCGCTCGCGTTCCTGCCCCCGCATCGAAGCCGCGCGCGGCTCGAGCCGTCAGCGCCGCGCCGTGAGGCGCAGCACGTCCTGGCTCGCGGCCGCCAGCTCTGCGAGGGAACGCGTCTCGCGCTCCTCCTCCCAGCGCCGGGCGAGCCGCAGGAACAGGTGGGCCGTGGTCAGCGCATCCCTGAGGGCGCGGTGCGCACTCTGGGGCGGCAGGCCGAGCCGGGCCGCGAGGGCCCCGAGCGAGTTGCCGCCGCCCTCGAACAGCCCGCGGGCGAGCCCGAGCGTATCCACGATCGGATTGAGCAGCGGCCGCTCACCGCTCCGGCGCATGAGGTCCGCGAGAAACGGCAGGTCGAATGGCGCGTTGTGAAAGACCAGCGGCAAGTCGCCGCACGTCGCGCGCAGCCGCCCCGCGATCGCGCAGGGCTCGGGAGCATCCGCAACCATCGCGTCGGTGATGCCGTGCACCCGTGTCGCGTCGGGCGGGATCGGGCTCCCGGGGCGGACGAGGCTCGACCACGTCGCCCCGATCGCTCCGTTCTCGATCACCACGCTCGCGACCTCGACCAGCGCCGCGCCTGCTTCGGGGCTCATGCCGGTGGTCTCGGTGTCGAGCGCGACCAGCGGCGTCCCCGTGAGCAGCCCCACGCTCTCGTGCGGCGGCGCTATGGGCGGATCGGGCCCGCGGCCGCGCTCTTCTCGAAATCCTGCCAGCTCTCGCCACGCCCGATGTGATCCTCGCCGATGTACTGGAGCATCAGCTTGAACCGATCGGCAGGGATGTAGCCCGGGACGTTCGCGATGTGCTCGCCGTTGGAGCGCAGGAAGATCGTGGTCGGGTAGCCGCTCACGCGCAGCTGCTGGGCCAGCGCGCGCGACGTCAGCGTGCGGTCGCCCCACCGCACCTCGTCCGGGGACTCGGCGTTGAGCCGCACCGCGATGAAGTAGCGCTTCAGGTAGCCGCGCACGTCCTCGCGCGCGTAGACGTCACGGTCCATGCGTTTGCACCAGCCGCACCAGTCCGTGTACACGTCGACCAGGATCGGCCGCTTCGTGGCGGACGCCTCCGCCATTCCCTGGTCCCAGGCGAGCCAGCCGGGCGCCCCGGCGCGGGCAGTTTCGGCCGCGGGCGCCGTCGCGGGCCACAGGGGAAGCAGGATCAAGAGCAGCGTCCGGGCGAGTCTCATGCGGAACCTCGTGGGCGGCGGAGTGGGGGAGCGATCACCGCGGCTCCGGGATGCCAATGATAGTAGATGCTCTCAGGCGAATCGGCAATGCGGCCCTGGGCCTTCACGCCTTTCCCTAGAGGGCGCAGCCCGCCGCCGCGGCTCACCCGTACACCGTGTGCCGCAGCGTCTCATCGACCCGGGCCGGATCGAACCACACTCCGCACAGGCGCGAGCTGCCGAACTGCCCGGGATTCACCGCCACCGTGCGCCCGATCATGTCGCGATACGACGACGAGACGCGCGGTGACTCGTGGATGTGTCCCGAGAGCACGAGCGGCGGCTGGTGGCGGTCCGCGAAGCTCCGGATCGCGCGCGAGCCGACGTGCGCTTGCGCCCCGATCATGTCGCAGCGGGTCCCGTGCGGCGGTGAGTGCAGCACGAACACCGTCTCCTTCGGCAGCGTGCGCGCGGCCAGCGACTCGAGCGCATCTGCGATGGTGGGGCTCCGACGCGCGGGATCGAAGCGGTGCGGCGTCAGGCTTCCGCCGCGGCTCACGAACCCGTCGAGCCGCACCGGGCTCTCATCTGCGCCGTCATCCCAGCGCTCCCAGTCCTTGATCCCGAAGGGTGTGATCGGGACCCAGGAGAGCCCGGCCACGCGCACTCCGTCCACGTCCAGCACCCGATCGTGGAGCGCGCGCCACAGGTCTCCGTCGTGGCGCGCGAGCACGTCGTCGTTCGCGGCCCAGTCGTCGTTGCCCATCATGAGCAGCAGCTCGAGTCCGCTCGAGGCCTCGCGCATGCGGCGCGCGAACTCCACGAGGAAGCCCTCGAGGAACAACCGCTGGTGCCGAGGCCCGTCGGCGCCGCCGGCGTGCGGGCAGAGGTCGCCGCCGATCAGGACCGCTCGCGGATGGTGCGCGGCCACGACGGCGACGAGTTGCTCGTAGAGCGAGGTCTGGCCGTGCAGGTCGGAGGTGAAAAGCCATTCGGACAAGCTGCGACTCCCCCGAGGCTCGACAAAGGCATGACGAACGCGGAAGATCGAAATCTATCCGAAGCGCTTCGCCGCGCGCCACAGCCCAGAATCCGCTTGACCGGCGCATGAGCCGCTCACGATAATTCACGGTCCGTGCGCTTCTCCCTCCCCGGCACTTCCCGTGTCCCTTGAAAGGATCCTCATGCCACGCCTGCGTGTCGCGCTGTTTGCCGTGATGGCGTCGTGCCTGACGCTCGCGCCGCGGGCCGAGGCCCGTTTCGTCTCGAAGAACCTCTTGAAAAACCCCGGCTTCGAGCAGGCGCTGCAAGACCACCCGTGGATGCCGGCGGGCTGGGACACGTCGATTTCGGGCCTCCCGACGGTGTTCTTCGGGCGCGACACGCTGCTCGCCTTCCGCGGCTCGTACTCGGTCAGTCTCGCCAACCTGAGCGTCCTGTTCCCGATGGGGAACAACTGGAACCAGGCGCTGCTCGTGGATTCGACGTCGGTCGGGAACAAGATGTGGGGCAAGGACCTGGTGTTCTCGGTCTGGACCCGCAGCATCGGGATCGATGGCCGCGCGTACATTCTGCTGCAGGCGTACCGCGACACCATCTCGAAGATGGCGTTGATCTGGGGCGTGGATCGCGACGCGGCCCAACGCCGGCTCAAGATCAACCGGGTGGACGATCCGCTCCTCGACCTGGGATGGAAGCGGCAGTTCTTCTCGGAGTCCGAGACCGAGTGGGTGCGTCGCGAGGTGCGGGTCTATTGCCCGCCAAGTGTGAACGTGATCTTCGTGCGCCTGGGGATCCAGGGCACGGGGCAGGTGATGTTCGACGAGGCCTCGCTCACGGTCGAGGACCCGCAGCCCGCGAAGGCGCCGCAGCAGGGCGAGAACCTGCTCCGGGATCCCGGATTCGAGGAAGGCGGCGGCGCGTGGGAGTTCTCCGTGCCGGCCTACCGGGGCATGCGCGTCGATGTCGACAGCACCGTCGCCCACTCCGGACGGAGGTCGGTGCGCTGCCAGAGCGGCGAGGGCGAGGTCGTGGTCGCGCGCTCGGGCGCTGCCCAGGTGATCTGCAACCGCGCGCTCCAGGGCAAACGTGTTCGGTTCACCGCCTGGTGCAAGACCGACAGCCTGCAGGGCACCGCTTACCCCAAGATCTACTGCCACACCATGAGAGGCATGCGGCAGGTGCCTGCGGGCCAGCAGTTCAGCGCCACGACCGATTGGACCAAAGCCACGTCCCTCGGGACACCTACGAGATCTGGGCGTGGTGCGCTTGGGACGCGCCGGTTCCGGGCTGGGTCCACTGGGACGATTGCGCGCTCGAAGTGGTCGGGCCGGCGGAGATTCCGGACCCGCCCCTCAAGGCCCCCCGCTAGCCTGGCTCTTTCGCGAGCCCGCCGCCCGTTCGGAGCCGGTCGAGTTTCCGACCGGCCCCTGCGAAGGAACGCGCATTGGCCTGCGGTTTCTAGGCGACTTGGTGCAGCTCAACGCGATAGCCGAGCTTCTCGATGCGGCGCCGGAGCCTGCTCACGACGGCAGTGCGGTTGCGGCGGTCGAAGTAGTCGGAGCCGAGATCCTGGTAGGGCACTTGGTCGCGAAGGATGTAGTACGCGGCGGTGAGGATCGAGGCGGCGACCGCGACCACCGCCTTCTTGGGGCCACGACGGGTCTTGAGTCGCTGGGCCCGTTCCATCCCACGAGGTCGGCCAAATGGCCGATGAACACCTTGACAGCCATGCGCCACGGCCGG
>VBOS01000323.1 GCA_005893185.1 Candidatus Eiseniibacteriota bacterium | reverse complement strand
GGGATGGGCCTGGAAGGCTGCGGTCACGAACTCCAGGAACAGGCGCCCGGTGGGGGAGGACTCGTAGCGCAGGCGGCGCTCCTCGTAGACCACGTCGCGCTCCTTGTAGAACTCGCGGAACACGGGATGAGCCATGCGCCCACCCTCCATCAACGCCCACAGCTCGAAGCGGTTGGAGGGGAGCGAGTAGAAGTAGACGGTGGCGTCGTTCGAGGTGAAGGCGTTGACGCCGCGCCCGCCGTTCTGCTCGATCACCGTCGTGTAGCCGTTCGACACCACCTTCTCGCGCGCCTGCTCCTGCGCCTTCTTGAAGCTCACGTCGAGCGCCGCCAGGCGGACCGAATCGGCCTTCACGCCCTTGCGGCGCTCGGCGATCAGGGCATCCCAGCCCTTCTCCTCGTCCGCGAGCAGCGGGGCCTCGCCCACGTAGTCCTTGGTGCCCACGATCTCGGTGCCCTTGAAGGACATGTGCTCCATCATGTGGGCGATGCCGGTCGTCCCGATCTGATCGTTGGCTGCGCCGGCGTTCACAACTGTGGCGAAGCTGAAGACCGGGGCATCGTGGCGCTCGACCAGGATGAACTGCAGGCCGTTCGCGATCGTGAACGATCGCACCTGCTTCTCGAGCGTCTCGAGGCCGGTGTGCTTGGGGGCGGCTGCGGGCTTCGCCTTCGCGGCCGGCGCGCTCTTCGCCTTGCCCTTCTCGGCCTTCGCTGCGCCCGCAGGTGGGGGCGTGACGCTCGCGAGCAGCAGGGCGAGCGCGATGAGGCCGGCAAGCTCGCGCGCGCAGCGGCTTCGCGCGGCGCGCGGTGGATTCGGATTTCGTCCGTGATTCATGGCGGTTCTCCCCGGAGAGTTCGCGCGGTCGTTCCGCGCGGCGGGGAATATGCCACATCCACCCGCCCTGTCGAGCGTCAGGGCGATTGGGCGGGACGATTCGGGCTCGCTCTTCTGCCTTTCGTCCCCGAGGCTTGACGTGCTCTGGTGCGCGCCCTAGCTTGGCGCATGCCGCGCCGCGGGCAGTCGGAGCACGCTCTCCCAACGTCGGACCCAGGGACGGTCCCATGAGTTGCGACCCCGAGACCACGAGCAGGGCCTGCATGGCGCAGCGAAACGGCAGGTCCCCCGCGCCACACGGCTTTCCCCGCGCAGCCTGGCGCTGGGGTTCTATGCTCCTGGCGCTTGGGCTCGGCGCGTGCTCGCCGAGCAAGTTCGCCGCCAACCAGGTCGGGAACGCGATCGCAAAGGGCGGCGACGTCTACAGCTCCGACGACGACCCCGAGCTGGTGCGCGACGCGATCCCCTTCGGGCTCAAGACCATGGAGTCGCTGCTGCAGGAAACGCCGCGGCATGCCGGCCTGCTGCTCGCGGCCTGCCAGGGCTTCACTCAGTACGCCTACGCCTTCGTCCAGATGGACGCCGACTCCACCTCCGACTTCGCGAAGCAGCAGGCGCTCCACGAGCGGGCGCTCAAGCTCTACCTGCGCGCGCGCGGCTACGGCCTGCGGGGCCTGGAGCTCAAGCACCCCGGCATCACGCAGCGGCTCGGCGCCGATCCCGCGCTGGCTGTGCAGGACGTCACCCTCCGCGAGCAGCCGCTGCTCTACTGGACCGCGGCGGCGTGGGGCTCCGCGATCGCCCTCGGCAAGGACCGACCCGGTCTGATGGCCGACTTTCCCGCGGTCAAAGCGCTCCTACAGCGCGCGCTCGAGTTGGACGAAAACTTCGAGCAGGGCGCGATCCACGAAGCCATGATCGTCCTCGAGGCCGTGCCGCCCGAGATGGGTGGCTCGGTGGACCGTGCCCGCGAGCACTTCGAGCGCGCGATCGCGCTCTCGAAGGGTGAGAAACCCGGCCCGTACGTGACGCTGGCCGAGACCGTCTCGGTGATGAAGCAGGACCGCAAGGAGTTCGAAGACCTGCTGAACCGCGCGCTCGCGATCGATCCCGAGAAGAACCAGTCCGAGAGGCTCGTGACCATCTTGATGCAGCGCAAGGCCCGCGCGCTGCTGGCGAAGGAGGATGAGTTGTTCCTCGATTCCGGCACCCCCGCGGAGAACCCGAAATGAACCACGCGACCGACTCCCGGCCCGCGCGACGCCGCGCCTCGGTGCGTTGCGTGCCGGCACTGCCCATCGCCGTCGCCGTGCTCGCGATTTCGGCCGCCGCGGCGGGCGCACAGCCCAACGTCGTCAAGCTCGCGAGCCTCGTGCCCGAAGGATCGGTGTGGCACAAGATCCTGCAGGGCACAGGCGCCGAGTGGAGCGCCGCGACCGGGGGGCGCGTCGCGCTCCGCATCTACCCCGGCGGGGTGGCGGGCGACGAGCCCGACATGGTGCGCAAGATGCGCATCGGCCAGATCCAGGCGAGCGCGCTCACCGTGATAGGCCTGGCATCGATCGACGACTCGTTCATGGTATTCGGGATTCCCGCGATGTTCGACTCCTACGGCGAGCTGCTCTACGTGCTGGACCGCATGACGCCCACCCTGAAGCAGCGCCTCGATGCCAAGGGCTTCGTGCTCCTCAACTGGGGCCACGCCGGCTGGGTGCATTTCTTCACGAAGAAGCCCGTGACGTCGGCGGGGGAGATGAAGAAGCTCAAGATGTTCGTGTGGGCCGGCGACGACCGCATGGTGCAGCTATGGAAGGCGAGCGGTTTCCAGCCGGTGGCGCTGGCCGCAACGGACATCCTGACCGGGCTTCAGACCAACATGATCGAGGCGTACCCCACCACGCCGCTCGCGGCCCTCACGCTGCAGTGGTACCACAGCACGCCGTTCATGGTGGGGAACGGCCTCGCCCCGCTCGTCGGCGGGCTCGTGATCACCAAGCAGGCCTGGATGAAGATCTCCGAGCCCGATCGCAACGCCATCCTCGCAGCGTGCCGGAAGGCGGAGGATCAACTCACGCGCGAGATCCCGGCGCAGGACAGCATCGCGGTCGTCGAGATGCAGAAGCGCGGGCTCACCGTGACGACCGTGAAGGCCGAAGGCAAGGCCGAATGGGAGTCCACCGCGCAGGGGTTCGCCGCCAAGATGCGCGGAACCATGGTCCCGGGCGACGTCCTCGACATGGCGCTCGAGGCGCGCGAGAGCTTTCGCAGCCAGGCGGGACACTGAGCCGCTGAGGCGAGCTGCCGTGGCTCACGACCGGGCTGCTCGCGCTGCCGGGGAGGACGTAGGGCGCGGCACCCTTCGTGGTTCGAGCCCCGACGGTCGGTTGTGATAGCGTGTCCCCCTCTTTCTGTTCGGCGATGCGGGGCGCTACCCCGCGAACCTAAGGGGGATGCCATGAAGTACGCTGCACCGATTCTCGCCACGCTGCTTGCCGCGAACGCCATGGCCGCGACGGCTTCGTCGACGGCCAAGGTCTCGACCAAGGGCGGCAAGCCCTACTTCGAGGCGACCGAGACGACCACCGCGCACGCGCTGGTGCTCTCGATCAACCAGAGCAACCGTCACGTGAAGCTCAAGAGGCGACATGGTCAACATCACGTACAACGGAGAAGCTGGCGATCCACGTCGAGGCCGGGGGCGCCGTCGGAGCCTCGGCGGAGTTCACGAGCAGCACAGCCGAGCCGGGCGCGAAGCCCTCGGCTTCCGCATCCGCGAAGGCGCAAGTCAAGGCCACGATCACCGCGATCGACAAGGGCAAGGGAACGGCGATGCTGAAGGGGCCCGAGGGCAACGAGTTCGAGGTGACGCCGCTTCACCCCGAGAACCTCGACAAGGTCAAGGTCGGCGACGTCGTGGTCTTCACGTACTCCCAGGCGGTCGCAGCTTCGGTGGAGAAGGCTCTCGCGAGCAAGTGACATCGCACTGGCCGCGCGCGAGCCTGCTCGCGTGATGGACGGAACAACGACGGGCCGGCGCCTGAAAGCGCCGGCCCGTCGCGCGTCCGCGCCCTTGCGCGTCTCCGCCCGGATCACTTTCGCAGCGCCTTCAGCAATCCCCTCGTGATCTCCTCCGGACGCGGCGGGCAGCCGGGGATTCGTACGTCCACCGGCACGACCTCGTGAACGCCCAGGCGCGTGGCGAACGAGCCGGCGCAGAAGCCGCCCGAGCATGCGCAGTCGCCGACGGCGATCACGAGCCGTGGGCGCGGCGTGGCCTCGTCGGTGAGACGCAACGCCTCCTCGAGATGGAGCGCAGGAGGGCCGGTGACGATGAGCGCGTCGGCGTGACGCGGCGATGCGACGAAGTCGAGCCCGAAGCGCTGCAGGTCGTAGAAGGGGTTGAGCAGCGCCTGGAGCTCGCTCTCGCACCCGTTGCACGAGCCGCAGTCCACGTGTCTGAGCTTCATCGAGCGTCCGAACAGGCGGTGGATCTCGGAGCGCAGAGCTTCGCCCAGGAGCTCGATCGGGCCCGCACTGTCCCGCGGGGCGGGAGCGAGGTCGTGGGGGAGGGGTGCTGCGGGCTTGGCTGTGACCACGCCCTTCCTCAACGAGTGAAGCAGGATTTCCCACATGGTCAGATCATCCGATCGCGCGCCGGGCCCACAGCCGCCCGAGCCCGCCCGCTCCGGAACGGGGCGCCGACCGATCGCGTCGCCCGCTCCCGGCCTCCGGCTGCCCGCGCGTTCTCGCTCATCGGTCCACGCACGCGTAGCACAGGTTGAACGACTTGTTGATGAGGGGGAAGTCGGGAACGATGTTGTCGAGGACGGCGATCGCGACCGCGGGCCAATTGGCGTGCGAAGCCGATCGCATCCGCCACTCGTCGATCGTGCCGTCCTCGCCTGCGCGGATCCAGTGCGAGAGCAGCCCGCGCGGCGATTCCACCAGGCCCAGCCCCGAGCGCCCGGCCGGCGGCACGACGCGCTCGGTGAGAAGCGGACCACCCGGCAGGCGGAGCAGCGTCTGATCGATGATGTTGATCGACTCCTGGATCTCGTCGGCCTTTACGGAAAAGCGGGCGGACACGTCGCCTGCGGATCGCACCGGCACCTGAAAGTCGAGGTCGGGATAGAAGGCGTACGGGTGTGCGCGCCGCACGTCGTGGCCGATCCCGCATGCGCGCGCGGCCGGGCCGACCACACCGAGATCGCGCGCGGGCTCAGGCCCGAGCGTCCCGGCTCCGGCCAGCCGGTCCATCACGGCGTCATTCGCGGTCGCGGCGCGCACCAGCTCCTCGACGTCGACCCGCAGTCGCGCGAGCAGGGCACGCAGCCAGCGTTGTCGTGCATCGTCGAGGTCGCGCGTGACGCCGCCGGGAACGCACAAGCCCCGCAGGAAGCGGTGTCCGAAGAGGGCGTCGCACGCCTGCTGCGCCACCTCCTTCAGGCGCTGGCCCTCCGCTGCGCCCACGGCGTATGCGACGTCGAGCAGGATGCCCGCGAGATCGCCGCAGTGGTTGTAGATTCGTTCGAGCTCGCCCGCGAGCGAGCGCAGCGCCCGGGCGCGCGGCGGCGCGAGCACGCCGGCGGCCTCCTCGACCGCGCCCGAGAACGCGAGCGCGTGCGAGAACGCGCACAGCCCGCATGCGCGCTCTGCGATCTCGAGCGCGGGCGCGATGCGTTTCCCGCGCGCCAGCGTCTCGAGCCCGCGGTATTTCCAGCCGAGGCGGACGTCGAGCTTGAGGACGGACTCGCCGACCGACGCGAAGCGGAAGTGACCGGGCTCGATGATGCCGGCGTGGATCGGCCCGACCGGGATTTCGAACACGCCCTCACCCTCGACGGGGGTGAAAGCGAACCGCGGCGGCCACGCCATGTCGCCGGGCGGCACGAAGTCGCGGCGCAGGGGATGGCATCCGCGCGGCCAGCCGTCGTGCGCGACGAGCGGCCGGGGGTCGGGGTGGCCCGTGGCGAGAAGCCCCATCATGTCCTGGATCTCGCGCTCGAGCCAGTGCGCGGCCGGAACCTCGGGCGTCACAGATGGGAAGTGTGGATCGCCGGCGTGGATCGCGCTCTCAAGGGTGAGCACGGCGTCCTCCTGTGCCATCGAGAAGAGATAGCGGAGGCGAAAGTGGCCGTGCGGCTCGCGCTCGTCGAGGGCGAACGCCGTGATGAGCGAGCCGCCCCACCCGCGCACGGCCCCCGCGACCTCGGAGAGCCGCGCGGCGGGGACCGCCACCCGTTGCTCCCGTCTGCGGCCTGGCTCGGCCTCGATCGCGGCGTCGGCGAAGCGCTCGCGCAGGCTCCGCAGCACGTGATCGAGCGGCAGTGGCGGGGTGCCAGTGCTTCCGGTCACGATCGGCTCCCATTCGGGAAGGCACCACGAGTCAGCAGGACGGCGTTCACGGCTTGATCACAGCCGCCGCCTGCGAGAGCAGCCGACGCACCGGCTCCGGCAGCCATACGCCGAGGACGACCAGCGCCCCCGCCAGCAACCACAGCGGTCGGTGTGAATCCGCAGGCAGGGGATCGCGGAAGTCCGCGCGCGGCCGGCCCAGCGCCATGCGCGTCCAGTGGAAGGCGAGCGCTGCGAACACCGTTGCGAGGAGGGCGAGCGCCAGCGCAACGGCCGCCACCTTGCCCGCCTGGAGACCGCCGACGAGCACCATCCACTCCGAGAGGAAGAGTGCTGCCGGCGGCAGCCCGGCGAGTGCCACTCCGGCCACCGCGAACAGGAAACCGAGTGGCGGAGAGGATTCGATCACGCCGCTCCAGCGATCCATGCGGGCCGTACCCATGGCGCTCTTGAGCGAGCCGCCCACCAGGAACGCGAGGGCTTTGCCGAGCGCGTGGGTCACGAGGTGGAACAGCCCTCCGAGGAGGGCGAGCGGCGAGCCGAGCCCCACCGCAAGCGCCACGAACCCGGTGTGCTCGACGCTCGAGTAGGCCAGCAGCCGCTTGTAGTCGCTCTGGACGAGCAGGAAGGGCACGGCGACCCCCATGGAGAGCAGGCCGAAGATCAAGAGCAGGTTCTCGGAAAAATGCGGGCCCACGCAGCGGACGGCGATCGAGTGAAAGCGCATCAAGGCGCCGAGAGCGGTGGCGAGAAGCGCGGCCGAAAGCAGCGCGCTCACAGGCGTGGGAGCCTGGCTGTGGGCGTCCGGGAGCCAGGTGTGCATGGGCGCCAGGCCGGCCTTGGTGCCGTAGCCCACGAGCGCGAACAGGAACGCGAGCCGCACGAAGCGGGGCTCGAGGACCGGCGCGAGGTCGCGCAGCGTGGTCCACTGCAGGCCCGCCGAGCGCACCGCGAAGCGGCCGATCCCCGAGTAGTAGAGCAGCACCGTTGCGAAGAGCGCAAACGTGATCCCCACCGAGCACAGGATCAGGTACTTCCACGCCGCCTCGACCGCGCCCGGCCGCCGGTAGTAGCCGACCAGCAGCGCGGAGCTGAGCGTGCTCGCCTCGATCCCGACCCACATCAGGCCCAGGTTGTTGGCGAGGGACGCCACGACCAGCGAGCCGAGCAGCAGGTGGAACAGCGCATCGAAGCGGCCCGCGGTCCAGCCGGCCGCGTCGTGCCCTTGCTCCTGGTGGGCCATGTAGCTGCGCGCGTACCAGGTGGCCGACAGCCCGACGCCTCCGGCAACGCATGCGAGCAACGCGCCGAGCGCGTCGGCCTGGAGCCAGCCATGTGCTGCGACCACGGGCCCCGCAGCGAGCACGCGCGCCGCCAGCGCGAGCGCGAGGGCCTGGACGAGGGCTGCGCCCGCGACCGAGATGCGCGCGCCCCAGCGCGAGCCCCCGAACGGCAAGCACAGCGCCGCCGTCAAAGGGGCCACGAGGACCAGCGGGAGGAGGAAGCCCACGCTCAGCCCCGGCCGGAGGTGCGGGCGAGTGGAAGCAGGCCGCGCACGATCATCCCTTCAGCGATGTGAGGAGCGATGTGTCGGCCGACTCGAAGCTCTCCTCGATCCGGCCGACGAAAAACCCGAGCAGCGCGACGCCGGCCAGCACGTCGAGCAGAACACCCATCTCCACCACGAGCGGCATGCCGTAGGTGAGCGAGATGGCGGCGAGGAAGATCGCGTTCTCGATCAGGACGAGCCCCACCACCTGCGCGAGCGCGGCCCGGTGGCTCACCATCTGGAACAGGCCGACGAGCGCGACCGCCACGGAGATCGGGAGACAGGAGGCGAGAATCGTGCGGCTCGCGCCAAACAGCTCGCGGGTCTGGGTGAAAGGGCTCGGCTTCCGCGCGGGCCCGCCCGCCCGCAGCCGCGCGGCGGAGCAGGCGCGGAATGAGGAGGCCTTTCGTCGCGAGGAAGAGCGCGACCGCGAACCAGATGTGACGCGTGCGAGTTGCGATCGCGACCACCGCCGCGATCGCCGCCAGCGCGCGCGAGTTCCAGGCGTAGCCGAGGATCGCGCCCGCCACGCGGCGCTGGATCACGGCCGCCAGCGCGCTGAGGAGAAACAGTCCCGCCAGCAGGTTCACCGCGCTGCTCTGCGGCAGCCACTCGCCGAGCGGGAAGCTCATCCGCGTCACGGAGCGCGCAGCAGCGAGTCGGAAGTGAGCGCGAGCAACGAGAGCAGGAACGCCATCCCCAGGAATTCGGGCACCCGGAACAGCCGAAGCTTGGCGGTCAGCGATTCGCCCAGCGCGACCACGACCCCGCACGCCAGCAGCTTTCCGGTCCAGGCGATGAACGCGATGCCGAGTGCGGCTCCCGACGGTTCGAAAGCGATCCCCCACGGCATGAAGAGGTTGGCGACCAGCGTGAAGAGCACCATCTGCCGCACCGTCGCCGCCCATTCGAGCAGCGCGAGATGGCGTCCCGAATAGTCGAGCACCATCCCCTCGTGGATCATGGTGAGCTCGAGGTGGGTCGCGGGGTTGTCCACGGGGACGCGCCCGCTCTCGGAGAGCACGACGAGCCACATGGCGGCGAGCGCCAGCAAGTGGGAAGGCGAGAGCCAGGCGAGGGGCGCAGCCGCCACCGAGCGGCTGATGCGCGCGAGGTCCGTGCTCCCGGCGCCGATCGCGAGCGTGAAGACCGAGAGCATGAGCGCGGGCTCAGCCAGCGCAGCGAGCGCCATGTGGCGGCTGGCGGCCATCCCGCCGAAGGTGGTGCCTGCTTCCAGCGCCGCCAGGGCCTGGAGCACGCGGACCAGCGCGAGCAGCGCGACCGTCATCACGAGGTCGCCTGCGAAGGACATCGGGCTCGACGTCAGCAGCACCGGCACCCAGGTCGCGACCGCGAGCGACGCCCCGAGCACCACATAGGGCGTCGCGCGCGCGAGCCAAGATGCGTCGGTGGAGAGGATGGACTCCTTGCGGAAGAGCCGCGCGAGATCGGCATAGCGCTGCCACACCGGTGCTCCGCGCCGCATCTGCAGGCGCGCCTTGATCGCGGCGATCGTGCCGGAAAACAGCGGTGCGAGCGCCACGAGCAGCGCGGGTTGGAGCAGCGCGAGCGCCGCGCTCATCGGGCGAGCATCAGCAGCGCCACCAGCGTCACGAGCAGGTAGGCGAGGTAGACGTGCAGGCTCCCGGCCTGGAGGCGCCGGGCCTGGGTCGAAACCCAGAAGACCGCATGCACCATGGGGGCGAAGATCAGACGCTCGGCGAGCGGCGGCACGCCGGACCGGAAGCGGTACTTGCGCCCGAAGTAGGGCGATCCGCGCTCCAGGATCTCGAGCTCGCGCTCGGGGCGGAGCACCGGGCTGAAGATGAGCCGCAGGGGCTTGGTGAACCCGAGCGGCGAGTATTGCATCCGTGCATCGAGACTCACCCCGCACGCCCACGACGGAGCGCGGCGCACTCCGGGATGAAGTCCGCGCAGCGCGACCCAGACGAACACCAGCCCGACGGAGAGTGCGATGAGCGCGGCGACCGCGAGAGGCGAGATGCTGGCGAAGGCGCCAGGCGGGATCGACAGAGTGAGCCCGCCGAATCCCGCCAGCGTGTGGGCGTCGAAGCCCGGCCCGATGACCGACGAGATCGGAAGCGCGAGGGAAGCGACCGCGAGCGGGGAGGCCAGCCCCCAGGCGAGACCCAAGGCCGCGAGCAGGAGGAGCCAGACCTCGACCGCAGCGGGCGCCGGCCGCGCGCGCGCAGCCGCCTCGCTGCGCGGCCGCCCCAGGAACCCGATGCCATAGAGCTTGACCAGCGCCGCCGCCGAGAGCGCGGTCGCGAGGGCCAGCCCCGCGCCCGAGAACGGCGCGAGCAGGCGCATGGATCCATCCCCGGCGGCGAGGCCCAGGATCAGCGTCTGGAACAACAGCCACTCGCCGGCGAAGCATGCGAGCGGCGGGAGCCCCGAGAGCGTGAGGGTTGCGATCAGCGTCGCCACCGAGAGCCGGGGCAAGCGGCGCGCGAGGCCGCCCAGTCTCTCGAGGTCGCGGCTTTCCGCGGCATGCACCGCCTCGCCCACGGCGAGGAACGCGAGCCCCTTGGCGAGACCGTGACCGATGGCATGATAGAAACAAGCTGCGAGCGCCACGCCCGCGAGCGGGACGTGGCCATTTCGCAGGAGCGTGGCCGCGATCCCGAGGGCCATCGCCAGCAGCCCCGCGTGCTTGACGGTCGAGAACGCCAGCAGCCGCTTGGCGTCGGACTCGACCACGGCGTAGAGCGCCCCCACCAGCGCCGTGCCGAGCCCGAACACAGCCAGCGTCACCCCCCAGCCGGCGGGCGGCGCGCCCGGGAGCTGCCACCCAAAGCGCAGCAGGCCGTAGAGCCCCGCCTTCACCATCGCGCCCGAGAGCAGAGCGGAGACCGGCGCTTCCGCTTCCGGGTGCGCGAGCGGCAGCCACACGTGGAGCGGCGCGAGACCCAGCTTGACCGCGAAGCCCGCCGACATCAGCGCGACAACTGCGCTCGATTCGCGGGCGGGCAGGCGTCCGAGTGCCACGGCCAGATCGGAAAATGAGAACGAGCCTGCGAGCGTGGCGAGCCGCATCAGGCCGAGCCCGATGGCGGCCGCTCCGATGTGAGAGATCACGAGGTAGACGTAGGCTGCCCGCCGAGCGCGAGCGCTGCGCGTGTCGCGCGCGACCAGCGCAGCCGAGAGGAGCGTCATGCCCTCCCACGCGACCAGCAGGAGGAGGGCGTGCCGCGCCGTGAACACGGCCGCCAGCGCGAGCACAAATGCGACGTGGAGCGCGAGCCCCACGCGCGAGACGGCGGCCAGCACGCCGAGCAGCAGCAAGAAGGGCGCGGAGAGCGGATCGACGCCGAGGGTGAACGGGTCGCCCGGGAGCCCCGGCCACCAGCGAAGCGGCGCGGGGGCGACGCCCTTGAGCCCGAGCGCTCCGACCGCGGCGAGGGCTCCCGCGCGCGCGATCGCGAGCGGTCGCGCGATCGCGGAGAGAACGCGTAGCCGCGATGGAATCGCGGGCAGCAGCGCAGCGGCCGCGAGGCCCCAGATGGCGGCGGCGAAGAGTGCGCCGTCCAGCCCGGCGAGCGGCATGACCCATCCCTGGTTGCGCGTGGAAGAAAGCGTGCGCGCAGCCGCGCTGCAGCCGCGGCGACACGCGAATTCTCAGAATCTAATAGCAGAGGCGGTGTTCGGAATCAAGAATGGACGCGAGACGCGCGTAGACGTGTCACTGCGCTTTGGATAACGTGGCACACCGTTCCATACGAAATGCAGGCTCCCGGAGTCATCATGGCGTCTTCCCCTCGCTTCCAGAATCGGGTCGTGCTGGTCACAGGCGCGAGCAGCGGCATCGGCCGCGCGTGCGCGCGCGCGCTGGGGCGCGAGGGCGCGCGCGTGGTGGCGGCCGGCCGGCGCCGGGAACGCCTCGACGAACTGGTGGCGGGCATCCGGAAGGACGGAGGCGAGGCGGCAGCTGTCACAGGCGACGTGCGCGAGGAGGCAACGTGCCGCGCGTGGGTGGGCGAGGCGGTCACGCGCTTCGGCGGGCTCGACGGGCTCGTGAACGCGGCGGGCGTGCTGGGCGCGGGCTCGGTGATCGAGACCACGCCCGCCGAATGGGACCGGCAGATGACCTCGAACCTGCGCTCGATCTTCCTGCTCACGCGCGTGGCTGCGCCCGAGCTGATCCAGCGCAAGGGGAGCGTGGTGAACCTCTCGTCGGTCGCGGGGATGAGGCCCTACGCCAACCTCGCGGCGTACTGCGTGAGCAAGGCGGCGGTGGACATGTACACGCGCTGCGCGGCGCTCGACTTCGCGCCTCACGGCGTGCGAGTGAACGCCGTGAATCCGGGCGTGGTCGTGACCGAACTCCACACCGTGACCCAAGCTGTGCCCGACTACGCCGGGTTCCTCGAGCGCTCGAAGACCACGCATCCGATCGGGCGCGTCGGCCAGGCGGAGGAGGTCGCGACCCTCGTGCTCTTCCTCCTCGGCGAAGATGCGGGCTGGATCACGGGCGTGACCTACTCGATCGACGGCGGTCGCGCCCTCGCGAGCGCGCGGTAGTTCGAGGCGGATCGATCGGGCTCCGGGCATCACGCCCTCTTCGGCGTCGCGTGTCGCGCCGTCGCGCTGCTACTTGCCGACGAGCCTCAGGATGCCCGTCGTCATCTGCGGCAAGTACGTGATCGCGAGAACCCCCAGACCCAGAATGATCAGGAACGGAACCACGTGGCGATAGAGCTGCGGCAATGGCTTGTCGAAGCGTGAAGATGACAGGAACAGGTTGAGCCCGACCGGCGGGAACAGGAAGCCGAGCTCGAGGTTCGCGAGAAACACGACGCCGAGGTGCACGGGGTCGATGCCGAACGCGGCCCCGATCGGGGCCACGAGCGGGGCCAGGATCACGATCGCCGAGTAGATCTCGAGCACGCTGCCGAGCACGAGCAGCACGACGTTGAGGACGAACAGGAACAAGTGGGGTGATGTAATGTGCGCCCTCACCGCCGCGAGGAGGGCGGTGGGGATCTGGGCGTCGACCAGCCAGCTCGTCAGGCCGAGCGCGCTGGCCAGCAGGATGAGCACCGATCCACACAGCACGCCCGCCTTGAGCAACACGCCCGGGAGCTCGCGCACCGGGTGGATGTCGTGCAGGACGAAACACTCGACCACGATCGCGTACGCGAACGCCACGGCCGCCGCCTCGACGATGGTCGCGAGGCCGGTCGCGAACAGCGCGACCACGAGCGCCGGCACCGACAGCTCCCACTTCGCGGCCCAGGCGGCGCGCATGGCCTCCTGAATCGAGAACGCGTGCCGCGGCGAACCCTCTCTCCGGCCCACGCGGATGCCGTACACAGCCACGATCACGATCAGGAGCAATCCCGGCACGAGGCCCGCCAGATAGAGCGAGTCGACCGGCACGTTGGCGACGATGGCGTAGAGGATGACCGGGAGGCTCGGCGGCAGCAGCAGCCCGAGGCTGCCCGAGGCCGTCACGAGGCCGAGCGAGAATCCCTCCGGGTACTTCTCCTCGCGCAGGATCGGGTAGAGCAATCCGCCGAGGGCCATGATCGTCACACCCGATCCGCCCGTGAACGTTGTGAACAGCGCGCACACGGCCGCCACCAGGATCGCGACGCCCCCCGGCATCCAGCCGAACAGAGAGCGGAAGAAGCGGACGAGCCGGGTCGACGCGTGCGATTCCGGTAGATCTCGGCCGTCACGGAGGACACCGGCACGGCATCCTTGAAGAACAGCACCAGGGCGACGCCCCCCATGGCGACGAACACCGGGGCCCCGACGAGGGCGGCGAGCAGGATGAGCGCGAGGAGTGGAAGGAAAATCGCGTGTCCCGCGGCCGGAACGAGTCCGATCCCGAACGCGACCCCGATGGTCGCGAACGCCGCCGCCCGCCCCATCCATCGGTCGGAGGCGCCCCACGCGAGCCGGATCGCGATGAGCGCGAGCGTGAGCGGCATGACGCACTCGCTCATCCACACCGGTAACCCAATCGTCAAGACGTCGCCCTGCTGGCGGTCCGCGACCACCACGCCGAAGGCCGAGAACGCCAGCACCGCGCACACAGCCGCTGCGATCGCGGAGGAGAACAGCCGCGCCACGTCACGGACCTTCGCGTGCCCGATCGCCTCGGAGGTCGAAAGGGTCAGGTGCCGGCGCTCGCGGGTCGCAAGCAGGCCCCCGAGGAACGCGAGCCACAGCGTGAGCTGCGCGCGGTAGCTCGCGGAGCCCGGGACGCCGGCCCCGCCGAAGGGGCGCCCGATCGCGTCGACGAGCGGCAGGATCATCGACACGAAGAAGGCCGCGACCAGGAGCGCGCCTTCGATCCAATGGAATGCGATGACGACGCGGGAGGTCGCGGTGCGCGGCATCGAGCGAGTCTAGCCGATCCGATAGCCCGCGAGAATCCGCGGCCCATGCGCGGCCCGGTCGAGACCTTGCTCCCGCCCGCGTCCCCAACCTCAAGCTCAGGAACGCGTTGCCGCGAGCCGATAACGGCGAGGTCCATGGGATTCCCGGTCTGGCTCCATCCAACCGCAGCGGGGCTATCGCTGGCCGCGGCAGGGGTCGCAGCAGGCGCGCCGATCTTTGGCGACGGCCTGCGCGCGCTGCGCTTGCGCCGCCTGATGCCGCGCCTGCGGGAGGTCGCTCTCGCGCGCACGGCGTCCGGCATCGCGCACGCGCGCGGCACCGTCGTGCTGGAGAGTCCGCTGTTCTCCCCGCTCTCGGCCGTGCCGTGCGCGGGCTTCCAGCTCGAGGTGCGCGGGGCCGGCACACCCATGGCCCGCGCGATCGAGGTGTTCCGGCCGTTCCGTATCTCGTCCGGCGGCGTGACCGCGCGCGTGCAGGCCGAGAGGGTGCGCTGGGTGCTTTCTCCGACCGCGACCCGTGATGTGGCGCCGGACCAGCCACTCACGCAGAACCTCGAAGCGCTCCTCGGGCGCGTGCCCGAAGTGCTGTGG